>QHON01000078.1 GCA_003218815.1 Verrucomicrobiota bacterium | reverse complement strand
CAGATGGAACTTGGCGAATGCTGCAAGAGGACATCGATCGTGTCCAGGAATTTCGAAAATGCATTGAGTGTTTTCTTTGCCAAGATGTGTGTCACGTCCTGCGTGATCATCGGATGCACGAAAAATTCATTGGGCCGCGGTTTTTAATTCATGTGGCCGCGCTCGAGATGCATCCGCTCGATACCGCAGATCGGATCGAGGAATTGCGAAATGCGCAGGG
>QHON01000077.1 GCA_003218815.1 Verrucomicrobiota bacterium | reverse complement strand
AAGGTCTGCCCAGAAAGCATTGAAATTACGGACAATGGAATCATTCCGCTAAAGGAGCGGGTGGTGGACGACTTTTATGACCCGTTTGGCTGGTTTTGGAAATGGGTCAAGAAAAAGTTAAAGGATTGAAAATCTTACGATGTTGAAAATAGGAGGTAGTTTTCACTCTAACATTGCAAGGCCATGTCCGAGCTGAAGTCGCTCTCCAAGGAAGCAGTTCCCGCCGCGCTCGAGAAGGCGATGCGCTATCGATTGCTTAACGAGCCCGCCGAAGCGGAAAGCATTTGCCTCGATGTGTTGAAGGCGGATCCCGAGAATCAGGAAGCGATCATCACATTGCTGCTCGCATTGACCGATCGCTTCGCGAAGGGCTACGGTGTGAGCGACACTCAGGTCAAGGAGTTACTCGCGCGCATTCACAGCGAATATGACCGCGCTTATTACGCGGGAATTTTTGCCGAACGCCGTGCTAAAACAAAGCTAATTCAACACACACCCGGTTGCCGATTTCAGGCGTACGATCTTTTTCGCGAAGCGATGAGCTGGTTTGAAAGGGCGGAAGCAATTCGTCCCCCCGGCAATGATGATGCTTTGCTCCGTTGGAACACATGTGCTCGAATCATTGAGCGAAATAGGCTCGTTCCGCGGGAGGAAGAAGAGCCGGTCGAGTTTCCGCTGGAGTAACCGTAGCCATTTTGCTCGTACTGTGGGAAAAGGCGATGAATTTACGCGATTTGAATACGAAGGTTGGCACCGCGTAGCGGAAAAATACGATGCTGTCTGGTCGTCACTGACCCGGCAGTTCATTCCTTATTTGATCGATGCTGCCCAAGTTTCAACTTCGAGACGCATTTGGTGGAATGGGATGTTCCAACGCCGCGTTATCTCTTCGAAGCCGAGCGCGACGCGGGAGTCCGCACAGCTGGATTGTTGGCGCGTCAAGCATCGGACCGGCTCGAGGCGATCATGCGAGCGATTGAAGCTGGTATCCGACGCTACGCAAAAGGCGATCGGTTCGCCATTCCAATGGCCGCGCACATTGTCGTCGCATCGAAACGTTGAACGACAAATTGATTTCGCTGGGATAAAATTGGAGGGACGCGCTCAGTTACGTCTATTCGAAGAAGACGAGGCGGAAGTCGGGCAACCTAGAGCAGTGCGCCGGCGCAGCTCGAGCCTGCGCCCGCAGTGCAGCCGAAGCAGTGGTTACCAGTCATGATCTCGCGATTGTCGATCTTGTCCGGATCGATATCCCAGAGAAAAAGTCCCGACTCGTTCGGATTTTGCCATTGCATATCCAGCTGCTGGTTAAAGTCGCAATCGTAAACCTCGCCGCGCCATCCGACGCTAATGGTGTTACGGCACATGAGCCCGTCAATCGTTGTGGGGTTAAACGCATCTACCAGCAACTCCATGTACTCCTGAAGTTGATGGTTGTGCCGCAAAAATGCCGCGAATCGCCCGATCGGCATGTTGGTGATCGAATAGAGTTTGTTAAACACGATGCCGAAATGCGAGAAAAGCTCTCGTTTGTAATCGGCTTCCAGCTCGTCTTGCGGTCCGGGCAAAAACGCACCGACCGGATTGTAAACCAAATGCAACAGTAGTTCTGAATTGATGCCGTAGCCTAACGAGTTAAGCAACTGCAAGGCGGCGATGCTTCCATCAAACACGCCTTCGCCGCGTTGCGCGTTGACGTTCTCTGCTGTGTAACACGGCATCGATGCAATGATTTCCACTCTGTGTCGGGCCAGAAATTGAGCGAGACCTTCATAACCAGACTCAAGTAGGATCGTGAGATTGCAGCGATCGATCACGTGCCGCGACGCACGCAGCCCCTTTACCCGTTCAATGAAATAGCGGAAGTCCGGAATCATTTCCGGCGCGCCGCCGGTAAGATCAACAGTTGGAATCTCGGTCTTGGCTAGCCAATCGACGATGCAATCAATCGTTGTACGGGTCATAATTTCTTTCCGCTTCGGTCCCGCGTTTACGTGGCAATGCACGCAAGTGAGATTGCAAAGCTTGCCGACGTTGACCTGAAGAATCTCGGGGCGTCCACGACGAAAGGAGATTGAGCGCTCCTCCAGTTTCTGTGCAAATCTGTTCATTATCTTAAACGATCATTTCTTGCGGAATTCCGGGCGGATATTCGCCATCATAATCGTCGAGGCTTTAATGCTGCAACCTAGAACGGTTTAGATACGCTTCTGTGAAATGCGTCCGGCGATCCTCACGCTCGTGGTTACCGCCACGGTCTTCGTGGCTCTCTTCGTACTCGAACGGTTTCTCCCGTTGCGGAGGCGCTGCTCGTCCCTACTGCCCAGAGTTATTTTAAATTTAATCATCTCGGCCGCGGCATTTGCAGTGGCGGCGATCCTCGTGCGTCCAGCTGCTACCGCCGCCTTAAGCTGGGCGACGCAAAAACCCTTCGGTCTGGTTCATCTGATCGCGTTGCCACCGGCTTTGGGGTTCATCGCATCCTTTCTGTTAATGGATCTAACATTTTATTGGTGGCATCTCGCAAATCACCGCATTGGGTTTCTCTGGCGCTTTCATAATGTGCACCACATCGATCCCGACCTCGATGTCTCGACCGGGTTTCGTTTTCATTTCGGCGAAGTCACAATGTCCGCGGTTTTTCGTGTCGTCCAGGTGCTGTTCATCGGGATCTCGATGCCAGCATTTGCCGTTTACGAATTGGTTTTTCAGGCCAACACACTCTTCCACCATAGCAATCTGCGGTTGCCGATCCGTCTCGAGCGGATTTTGAACAAGGTGCTCGTGACTCCGCGAATGCATGGCATTCACCACTCGCAGGTCCGGCGCGAGACGAACTCAAATTACGGTGTCGTATTCCCGTGGTGGGATCGCGTCCATCGAACGCTTGGACTCAACATCCCGCAAGCGGAGATCGCGATCGGCATCCCAGGCTATTCGCAACCCGGCGACAATCGACTCGGAAATGCGCTGCTCATGCCGTTTCGGAAGCAGCGTGATTACTGGCGTCGGACGGACGGCACGTTAGTGGAGCGAGCCGCGCCCGTATGCCGGCAGTCTTCGTCCTACCTGGCCGAATAATTCTTCACGCGCCGATGCGACGAAACATGAACGTCGTCTCGGGCTTGATTACTTCGCCATTCATCTCCAGCAGCGGATAGGCGAGAAAATTAATTGGCCCGCTCGCAGGCTCGGGATCGACTACCAAATCGCGGCCCTTGGTCAGCTCGAAACGATTGGCCGGGTTATGGCCGAAATAGTAGTCTGCCAGCCTTGGATTCTTCCATGCCTCGCTAATGTCCACCGGCACCCAGCGTCCATCTGCGAGAAATTCTGCCCAGCAATGATAGCCGTCGATCGTCCCCTCGTTTTTGTCCGCGGGAATAGTCGCGCCTATGGCAAAACGAGCTGCGATCCCCACGCTGCGCGCCAATGCAATAAAATAAGCGTGAAAATCGCTGCAGTTCCCGGTGCGCGCGTCACATGCATACATCGCATCGCCGCGGCCCCAGCCTTTTCCTGATTTGTCATAGCGCATCCGGCCGATCACGTGATCGTAGAGCGCTTTCGCGCGTTCGAGATCATCGGTTTTTCCGGCCGCCGCTTTCTGAGCCAGCGTCTT
>QHON01000076.1 GCA_003218815.1 Verrucomicrobiota bacterium | reverse complement strand
AAAGGAATGAAGTGCCTGGATGCAGGCTGTGGTGGTGGCCACGTCACACTTCTCATGGCAAGCATGGTGGGGCCGGAAGGCAAGGTCACGGCACGGACGCAGATGAACAGATTACATGGGATGGACCAAAGTGCGATTAAAGACCGACATCTTCATCGAGCGAGACTTGCCGGATAAGCTTTTCTCGATTAACTGCCGCTCTGTTCCCCGTCCTGTGTTCACATGCCGACTTTCCAAACTTACAATGTGACTCCGACCTTGCCGGTGGCGCTTGAGCCGCTGCGCGAGATGAGTTTCAATCTTTGGTGGACATGGGAGCCCTCGGCCCGCCGTCTGTTCCGGCTACTTGATCCGGAGCTTTGGAACCGGACAAACCATAATCCGGTCCGCATGCTCCAGCTTTCGCGGCAATCGCGGCTAGAAGAACTTTCACAGGACAAAACTTTTCTCCGCGAACTGAAGCAGGTCTTCGACGCGTTCGAAAAATATTTGGGGCGCAAAGACACTTACGGAAAAACCGGAGCCGCCAGCGCGATCAAAAATCCCATCGCCTATTTTTCCGCCGAATTTGGTTTTCACGAATCGATTCCAAATTATTCGGGCGGTCTCGGCATCCTCGCGAGCGATCATTGCAAATCGGCGAGCGATCTTGATTTAAACTTTGTCGCAATTGGGCTGCTTTATCGACATGGTTATTTCAGGCAGCAGATTGACAAGGAAGGTTTTCAGGAGGCGATCAATCTCAATCAAAATTTCCATCATCTCCCGATTCGCGAAGTACGCCGCGGCGACACGACCTTGCTCATCTCTGTGCCGATTCTGGATCGCCAGGTTTTTGCCAAGCTTTGGGAACTGCGCGTAGGCCGGATCAGCGTCTATCTTCTAGATACCGACACCCCGGAAAATAGCGCTGAAGACCGATTGATCACCGCTGAGCTTTATGGCGGCGACTTGGAAATGCGGATGCGCCAGGAAATCATCCTTGGAATTGGCGGCGTCAAAGCGCTGGGCATTCTCGGGATCAAACCCGATGTGTTTCATATGAACGAGGGGCACTCGGCATTCCTCGGGCTCGAACGCATTCGCCTTAACGTTGTCGAGAAGAAGCTCGATTTTTATTCCGCGCTCCAAGTAGTCGTGGCGGCCAACGTTTTCACCACCCACACACCGGTCCCGGCGGGCAACGATTCGTTTCCGCGCGAGATGATGCGAAGATATTTCGGCGCTTTTGCCAAAGAATTAGACATTCCGTTCGACGAGCTATTTTCATTCGGACAAACCCGCGTCGATCCGACGGATCCGTTTAGCATGACTATCCTGGCGCTGCGTCTAAGCCGGCACGCAAACGGCGTGAGCAAATTGCACGGCGAAGTGAGCCGATCCCTTTGGAAAGATGTCTGGGCCGGTGTGCCGGTCCACGAAGTGCCAATCACCAGTATCACAAACGGCGTTCACACCAAAACGTGGATGGCGCCGGAGTTTTCGGCGCTCTACGACAAACATCTCGGCGCATGGGAGGAACATCTGACCGAGCCGGATTTCTGGCGCGGTGTCATCGATATTCCAGACGCGCAACTGTGGGAGACTCACCAAAAACTCAAACTGCGTCTCATTGAATTTGTGCGTGACCGGGTGCGACGGCGGCTCGAGCGCGTGGGCGAATCACCTGAAGTCATTCGCAGAGTCAACCGCATTCTCGATCCGGAAATTTTGACGATCGGCTTCGCCCGCCGATTCGCGACTTATAAACGCGGCACCCTCCTATTCAGCGATAAGGAACGGCTCAAGCGACTGCTCAACGATACAACACGGCCCGTTCAATTTATCTTCGCAGGCAAGGCACACCCACGCGACGAAGCCGGTAAGGCGCTCATCCAGGAAGTTTACAAACTCAGCCGCGAAACCGGTTTCGAAAACCGTATTGTCCTTCTTGAAGATTACGACAGTTACATCGCGCGTCGCCTCGTGCAGGGAGCCGATCTTTGGCTGAATCATCCACTTCGCCCGCTTGAAGCGAGTGGCACCAGCGGAATGAAATTGGCGCCGAACGGCGGGATCAACCTCAGCGTGCTCGATGGTTGGTGGCGTGAAGGGTACAACGGCAATAACGGCTGGACGATCGGTGCGGAAATCGATAATGGCACGGTTGAATTTCAGAACCAGGTAGACGCAAACAGTCTCTATCAATTGCTTGAGAACCAGATCATCCCGCTCTACTACGCGAAACCGGACGGCAAACTTCCTCTCGCCTGGTTACAATTAATGCGCGAATCGATTCGCAGTGTTACGCCCGTCTTCAATACGCAGCGAATGGTGAAGGAATATACGGAGCGTCTTTATATCCCCGCAGCGAAGTCACACGAGACTTTTTCTCGCGACAGTTGCGGTCCGGCCACAGAGCTGAGCAAATGGAAAACGCAGATACGCAAAGATTGGCCGCAAGTGCGGATTTCCGACGTGCAAGTGGGCAACATAGACCGACAAAATATTTTGGTCGGCGAATCGTTGCAGATAAGACGTACCACGGCGAAGCGGATAACGGCGATATCCGGAACCCGACGGCGACTGTTCTCGATCAAGCGAGCCAAGTAGATGGAGACGGTAACTATCTTTACCACGGATCAGTTCCCGCATCCGAAAGCGGCAGTTACGGCTTCAGCGTCCGTGTTGTCCCCACCCATCCGCACCTCATGCAAATGCACGAACTGCGCTTGATCACGTGGTCGGGATAAGACTGCAGCAGGTGCTCGCGATCTGCGATTGCTAAAACTGCACTGAAATTCCGCCATGCAATCTGTAATCGGGGACCACTTGTAGCGCCGTGTTTTCAATGGAAACCGGAAGATCGACCGCGAGTTCGCCACTCCACCGGCCGTGTGATGCAACCAAACGCGGACCTAGAAAAACGGAAGTGATACCGGTGTCCTCGGCCTTTTTGCCACGAAATCGATCGACGTCCTTGCGTTCACCAGAAACTACGCACTGCAACCCGAAAATGATGTCGCGATTCCGAACGATGTAGTAGCCAGGCCCACCGCTCCAGACAAGATCGTTGGCAAAGTGATACTGGTGCGCGCCGTCGCCGCGCAAAGTGAATTGCACATTCGTCTCAAAAAACACATTTTTGTAGCGCATCGCCATTTGCTCGCCAAAGATGCCGTCGTACGATCCCGTGCCGAGCGTGAGATCGTGGCCGTGGATCGCGCTCTCGGGGGCGCCGGGGATATCGACTTCATGAAACTCCTCTTCGAGTCGACTGCTGTCGCCAGTTGGGAACTTGATTCCAGTCAGCAAAATCGCGGAGACCGTAAAGT
Organism: Verrucomicrobiota bacterium; assembly: GCA_003218815.1. Taxonomy (GTDB): domain Bacteria; phylum Verrucomicrobiota; class Verrucomicrobiia; order Chthoniobacterales; family UBA10450; genus Udaeobacter. Next base: position 2,767 of record QHON01000076.1, on the reverse strand, counting down.
CCGGTTCGTGCTCGATCGCGACAGGATTTTTGCCTTGAAATTCAAAGCTCCTCCGAGCGGGCGAAGCGTAATGAAAGAGCACCGTCTTCAGCAGAAGCGAAATATCACCCAGGCCACAAACCGTACCGCGATCGATCTGAAAACCCTCGGGCCTTTTGAACTCGCGATAAATCAGCGGGACATTGATCTGTAGCGCGAAGCGGCTTGTGACATCGTAACCGGCGACAAGCTGCGTAATCGAGCTGTTCAAGTATTGCCCGGTCGGATTTGCGATTTCGCTTCCATCCAACTGCAATGTCGCAAAGCGAGTGAATTGCTCGCCGACTGCACCGTAGATTCCAGCCGCCCACGAAGGCGAGAACGCGGACTCCATTTGCGGCATGGCATTGAGTTGAGGTGTATAACAGCCACAAAGATCGCATGCGCGACTCGTGACCGCAGCCGCGGCGATAAAGACCAGCGAATAATGCAAACGTAAAATTTTCATTCGACTCCTCCGGGAAAATGGGAACGGTGCTGCAAATTACGCAGCAGTCCCCGATTGTTGATGCGTGCGACTGCGATCCGGGCACACGCACGGCGCGCCGATTCAGTCGCGATTTAGCTAAGGAAAAAACGCGGTGGAGGCACCAGCGGCGATTTCCCAATGTCGGAGAATGAAAAACTATCTAACGTGTAATCAAAACGCCTGCAAGGCGTTACCAAGCGAATCGCGCGCGGCGCACAGATCATGTCGATCTTTGGCGTCGAAGATTGTAGCTCAGACTTCTTTTCGGAATTCTTTCCCGTGTTGACGGCATGGCAAAGCGAGCACGGATGAGTGCCGTCAAACGTCTGGGTAACCGCTTGGCGTAGCGGCGCGCGCTTCGAGTAATCAATGACCATCGTTGTCCACGCCAATGACTGGAGAGCGATCCAATGCAACCCGATCGCGCAACAAAGCGCAAAAATTGTGGCAATCCGGCCGACGCAACGAAACACAATTGCGAGGCTAGTGAGTGCAGCCGTCACAGTCAATTACTGTGTTTCTCCGGAACAAAAGCGCCGTTGCCTTCATCGAGATATTCGGTCGAGCCGACACGAGAGATTTGAAGCGATTGTCGCCAGGTTCCTGCCGGGAAATCTTTTATGGCTTCGATTGTCTTGGTTTCCGGTTTCAATCCTGCAGTTGCGGGATCAACCTTAACCAGCGCTTCGGACAAAACCCTGCCGTCCAATTTCTGTGGCGGTGTTATTCCGAGTATGCGCAGAATCGTTGGGGCAAGATCGACATTGCCAGTTGGCAAATCGTCCATCTGACCGCGGCGAAAATCCGGACCGGTTGCAATCAACATATTGTGCATGTCGAATCGGCTGAGGGTGGCGTGAGTCCCCTCGCCTGCTCTTCGTTGCCAGTCTGCGTCAATCATTCCTGGCGTACCGAATTGATTCTTTGAGTCGTGCCAGCGGAAAGCCATCACCACGTCTGGCGCGTATTGACTATCGACCTTGGCTTGCTCGAGACCGAATGTCCCTTGCATTGGCTCTTTCGTGAAAATGACTCCGGCAAAATCTGATTGTTGCAGAAATTCCACCAGGCGGCGCGTGACCGCAGCGTCATGCCGCATCACATAAAAAAGAACGGAGCCGCCATTTCCAACCAGCATAATCTCTCCTGCTTTCGGCGGGTCACTGAATTTCGTCTTCGCAGCGAAACCGGCATCATTTAAGATTTTCCGTAGATCAACCGAGCGCTCGATCGTGGAGAAACCGTGATCGGACACAACAAATACATCCGTTGTTTCGCGCGCTCTTTGTCGATCTAACGCCGAAAGGACAGCAGCAAGATTTTCATCAGAAGATTTGATCGCAGCGAGCGCCGGTTGCGCACCTGGCGCGGATCCATGTTGCGTAAGGTCCGGCTCCCCCAGCCAGAGAAGAGAAAAAGTCGGCACGCTATCTTTCCAGAGAATTTCAGTGATGGCTTTCGTCGTCCACTTGTCTCCTCGCGCGAATTGCCCGAACGGCGGAAATGGACCGAGAGCCTCGACGATCTGACTAAGCGCGTCGCGCGGCCGTGATTCTCCGGCAAAAAGCGTAACGCAATTTTTCGGAGAACCTGGATCGACATGTCGATCCAGCAAAAGGCCGACCGTTTTGGCAGTGGCAATCGCGGTGTGTCCGCCCGCGCGTTGCACGATCTCGGCAATCGTCGGAAAGGAAATGTATTTTCCACCTGACAATTCATCTCCCTTCTCCACCACTTTTGGAATTTCGACGTCGATCGAGTGTTTGCTGTCGATCTCCGGGCGGTAATCGTGATTTGCGATTAAGCCGCTGTGGCCTGGGTAAACGCCAGTGACGAGCGCTGTTCCGTTTACGTTCGTCGCGCTCGGATAAACGGCGTGATGGTTACGGAAAACGACTCCTTCGTTCGCCAGCTTCCACAGCGCTGGCGTATTTTCCTGGCTGAGGAAATCCGGGCGCATCCCATCCCAAACAACAACCACGACATGTCGCTCGGCTTTGGGCGTTTCTACCGCAAATACGCGCTGCCCATAGAATGCACAGACAATCCATGTTAAGATCGATATCGATCGTTTCGGGAATCTTTTGGCGAAGACTTGCCTCGATAGGACTCTCATTTGTTCATCGACGTTGGAAAGATTTTGCGTCGCGGTTGATGAGCAGCAACGATGTTATTCCGCTCGCCAGCGCCAAGACGGCTCCGACAAGCATAACTCGCCGAAAACCTGCCACGAACGATTCGTTGATCGCCTGTCTGAGA
>QHON01000075.1 GCA_003218815.1 Verrucomicrobiota bacterium | reverse complement strand
TCGGCTAACCCCCGATCGCGCAAACCGTGGACAAGCTTCTCAAGTTTTTCGCTTTTGCCGCCATTGCTCAAAATGGCGAACACCGGATCGGCCAACTCGCCAAGTTTCGCTCGCGTATTCTCCGGAGACTCGCGTCCGGACTTGTCGATGATTTGGAGCAATTCGTCCCACCGATCAGACGGAACGCTTTTCCTGCGCAGGAAATCCGTCCAAAATTCCCGATCGCTGATCCGGATAACGACATCTTTTTCCGTGAAACCGAAGGCGCGCAGGAGGTCAATGCAAAGGGCGAGCACCTCGATGTCCGCGGCGAGCGCGCTCTCCCCAACAATGTCGCAATTGAGCTGAAAGTGTTCGCGCAGGCGGCCGCGTTGTTGCTTTTCGTGGCGAAAAAACCGGCCGATGGAGAACCATTTCAGGGGCTTCTTGAATTCGCGTTCGTGGGCGGCAATCACGCGAGCCAGCGTAGGCGTGAGCTCGGGACGCATCGCCACTTCGCGCTCGCCTTTGTCGGCGAAATTAAAAAGCTGGTCAACGATTTCGGCGCCGCTCTTTTTTTTATACAATTCAGTGGGTTCGAGGATCGGGCCATCCCATTCCACAAAGCCATAACGTTGGGAAATTTCGCGCCAGCACGTGAAGATGTAGTTACGCGCTGCGCAGTTCTGGGGTAGGAAGTCACGAAAGCCGGGTAGTGCCTGCATCGGTTATTTAGCTTTGGCGCAAGACAGGCAAATACGCCCGTCGATGCGGCCACGTGAGGCGGAATTTACGATAAACAGACACAGTTGAATAAAGTCCGGCATTAAGGGGCCGGATACATGGATGGAGCATATCCATTCAATCAAAGCAGAGGGACAAATATGAAACAAACGAGATTAATGAAAATATTGGCAGCGGGAGTGGCATGCGCGGCAGCGTTCGGCATCGCCCTTGCGCAGGAGACCACAACCACGACAACGACTGACCCTGTGACAGGCACGACAACGAGTGCCACGACCACGACCACGGGGACGATTACGGCTTACACGCCGGATTCGGATTACTTTACGTTCCGAACGTCGCCGGATGTGGCACCTGTTCGATACTACTACACCAGGGACACGACCATTCTTGACCCAGAAGGTCACACCGTGGCTTGGTCGGCGATTCGGCCGGACATGCCGGCAACCGTGTATTACACCAACGAAGGTGACCGCGTCGTTGTTCGAAAAGTCGTGTTGAGTCAGCCAGCAGCGGTCTACGAAAAGAGAGAAACCACCACAACAACAACAAAGCCTTAATCGCCAAAAGTCGTTCGTTTGGTAAAGTCAAAAGCGCTCGCGGAAGATTTCGCGAGCGCTTTTTTCTAGTAGCGAGGTCGCTATGTGAAGCGTGGCAATGGGAAGCTGATCTTGCACGGCTACAGATGTTCAATCTCCGTAGCCCTGAGGAAATTTCTGGTGCCATTTCCAAGCGCTCTCGATAATGCGATCAAGCGATTGAAACTGCGGCTCCCAGCCAAGCTCGCGCTTGATTTTCTCCGAGGAAGCGATCAGCCGCGGAGGGTCGCCGGGCCGGCGGGGCTTTTCGACGGTGTCGATCTTTCGCCCCGTGATTTTCCGGCAAGCTGCAATCACTTCGTGTACGCTGGAGCCGCCCCCGGTACCAAGGTTATAGAATACGCTTTCGCCGGCGCCTAGAGCCAGAATGTGCGCCCTTGCGAGATCGATAATGTGGATGTAGTCGCGAACGCAGGTACCGTCCGGCGTCTCATAATCGGTACCGTAAATTTCCAAGTGCGGTTTTTGACCGAGCGCGACGTTGAGCACGTTTGGAATCAAATGGGTCTCGACCCGATGATCTTCGCCAAAATTTCCAGACGCACCGGCCGCGTTGAAATAACGCAATGAAACGAACTTCAAACCATGAATCTCATCGTACCACCGCAGAATCTTTTCAAAGGCGAGCTTCGATTCGCCGTACGGATTGATTGGACGCGGCTGCGCAGTTTCCTTGATTGGCATGCGCTCTGGCGGACCGAAAATCGCGCAGGTCGAGGAAAAAACGAGCCGCCCGACGCGCGTTGCAACCATGGCATCGAGCAGGTTCAAACCGTTGAAGATGTTGTTCCGAAAATATTTGGACGGATCCCGCATTGACTCGCTGACGAGCGCGTTCGCAGCGAAATGCATTACTGCGTCCGGGCGCGTGCTGGAAAGCGCAGCCTCAATTTGTTTGCGATCGGCCAGATCGCCTTCGATGAACTTCGCTCGCGAATCCACTGCGCGGCGATGGCCTTCGCCGAGATTATCGAAGACCGCAGTGTTATGGCCTTCATCAAGAAGCAATTCTGTGCAAATGCTCCCGATATAACCAGCGCCGCCAACAACGAGAATTTTCACGCGTTGGGAAAATGCGGCGTGCCTCGCTTTAAATCAAAGCGACCTGAGAAGAGTAGTTTGCTGCGCGACAGTTTTCCCTCTTTTTTTCTCAAGAGCGGAGACCATCTGCCGCACGCAATGGTTTTTGCAACGCGGCGCGAGCACTTTTAGGCTTCGTTCCTCCGACCCCCATTGCAAAATATCGATATCGACGTAGCGCACACCCCAGTGTCTCATGTCGAGGCGGCTGGACTTGTAAAGATCGATCGTGTCCGTCCCGACCAGCGCCATTCCGTAGTCGTCGATCATGTATTCTTCGTTTGTAGTGGCAATTCGAAAGCGCGTCCCGAGTGGAAAGCGCGACCAGTCCGACGCGGCGCTCATCACCTGGCGCCCGGAGAGGAAAGTGCCGAGCGCATTGTGCCCTCCGCCTCTCTCGGTGTGTGTGTAAGCGGTTGTCCGCACCTTTGGCATGCGATGCACGGCAGTGAGTTTCGGCTGCGTTGCACAGCCAACGACCAAGCAAGCGGCAATCCCTGCAAATGTAAGGTTAAGGCACTTCGGCATTTGCAATACCGCGCCCTCAATAGCAATTGAAGCGAGAGGAGGCAAGCGCTAATTTCCGCGCTGGCCTTACCGACCTTTCCATGTACGCTGCGTCGTCGAGCCCAGTTGCTGTTGGCAAAGATGTCTTGCTCGATGGCCGACTCGCTCTCTTTCACAAGCGGGAAGGCTGGCTCGCGGTGGCCGATCTTCATTTTGGATACGAACTGAGCCAGCGAGCCGCTGGGAATCTTTTTCCGTTTTGGGGAATGCAAACAATCGAAAAGCGACTCGAAGAATTGCTGCGCGACTACAGTCCTGCGCATCTGATTGTGGTCGGTGATCTCGTCCATGATTGCGCCGCGGTGCACGAAGCCAGGCGTCTGATCAAGCAACTCAGCAGATATTGCAACGTTCTACTGATCGCAGGCAACCATGACCACGAACTCAGTCCCGTTGTTGGACTGGTGGATTCGTGGAAGACGAAGCGATTTCATTTTCATCATGGTCATCGTGCGCTCGATCGTTCGGACCGCGTGCAAATCATCGGTCATTATCATCCGGCGGGTACGATGGCTGATGGCGCGGGATTGCGATTGAAGCTGCCTGCCTTCGTGCAGGAGGGGAATCGGTGGATGCTGCCCGCATTCTCCCCGTGGTCGAGCGGTACGGACTTTACACCAGATCAGCAAAGCCGTGTCTGGCTTTGCTCGCCGCAAGGTATTTTCCGTCTGGAGGCAAACTAAG
>QHON01000074.1 GCA_003218815.1 Verrucomicrobiota bacterium | reverse complement strand
GCTGACGCCGAAGCACGATTGGACGGACACAAATCCGGAGATACTTTCAGTGAGTTATCTGCGCCCCAAAGACAAGGCGACCTCATCTGACGCCGCATTGTCTGCCGCGGCGGCAGCAGTAAAAGTGGGGCAGAAAGGTCGAACCGTGAAGGCGGGTTCGTCCGGGGGAGGCGGTGAGCGAAGGTATCTCGGTTATCGGGTTTTGGTTTATTACAATGACAAATTGCAAGCCGTTCAGGCGGACCCCGCACGGCTATTGCAGCTTTTTCCCCCTTCCGAGAGTATTTCGCCGCCCTAATGCAATTGGTCAGTATGCACCGCGACGCGACATGAGCGAACAACTGGTGCGATGGTTACAACGTACAATCGTGGACGACCGCAAACTCGTGGGAAGGAAAGCGGCGAACTGACCGAGTCCCAAAGAGGAGCCGAGTTTTTTATGCGACGAATTGCGTTAGTTTACGGCGTGATAAAACGCACACTGCCGTTTGTTTGCCTTTTCCTCTCCGCAGTTGGAGGTCAAGCGCAGGTTCAGGTGGATTTGAAATTCAAGCGTTTGCAATACATCGCTTACGAACCTGTGATGGCGACCCTCGGCATCACGAATCTGGCCGGACGTGATATCGATCTCCACGATGCCGATGGTCAGTCCTGGTTTGGATTCGAGGTCAGCGGAGGCGAAAGTCAGCCGATTCCGCCCATCACCACCGATAGCGCTCAGCCGCCTTTGCAAATTAAGGCTGGGCAGAAGGTCACGCAGCGGATCAATCTCACTCCGCTTTATCCGGTGCAGGACTTCGGAACCTATCACGTTCGCGCCCATATTTATTTCGCCGACCTCGGGAAGTTTTTTTACTCCGGAACAAAAGTTTTTGAGGTGACCGATGCGCGGCCGATCTGGCAACAAACGGTTGGAATTCCGGACGGAGTCTCCGCTCCGGGGAATGTGCGCACCTACTCGTTGCTGATGAACCGGTTTCCGGACCATACCTCTCTGTATCTGCGTGTGCAGGACAAAGACAACGGAATTGTTTATGCGACTTATTCGTTAGGCCGTACTATCTCGTTCGAAGAACCGCAGGTGCAAATTGATCGAGCAAATCAATTGCATGTTCTGCATTGCGCAGCACCGCGCAGTTGGTCGTATTCGCGCATCGGCCTAAATGGAGAGTTGCTTGCGCACTCCTCCTTCATGGAAACGAAAACGCGCCCGCGGCTCCTTCGTGCCACCGATGGGGAAGTGGCGGTGCGCGGCGGAATGATCGAGGCGCCGGCTACCCAAACAGCGGGCCGGACGGCTCCGAAACTCTCCGAACGCCCACCGGAATTACCCAAGGGCGACCAGTAAATGCGACGAAATTCTTCCAAGCTTCGTCTACTTCCTGCGGTTTTATCGATTGCCAGTGTGGCGTGGGGCACTTCCTCGGCTGCATCGAGGAGCAGCGCTGGACAAAGTGCTAGCTCGTCTACCGCCGTGGTAATCGATGCGGGTCACGGCGGTTTTGATCGCGGCGGTATTCCCGGTCAAAGGATCCCGGAAAAGGAGATGACGCTTGACGTCGCGCAACGCCTAAAAACCCTCCTTGCGGCCAGCGGATATCGCGTGATCATGACCCGGGACAGCGATGTCTTTGTGCCCTTGCCGACGCGAGTTGCGATCGCAAACTCGTATGGCAATGCCATCTTCGTCTGCATTCATTTCAACTCGGCAAAACGTATGGGTGCGGGTGGTATTGAAACGTACTTTTATAGCCGCGAGAGCCTGCCGCTCGCTTCGGCCATTCATTATTATGTCGCGGGAGGGGCACCGTCGTCCAATCGCGGAGTGCGTCGCCGCGGTTTCTATGTCCTGCGAAAAACAACAGTTCCTGCAGTGCTTGTGGAATGCGGTTTTCTCACGAATCCGGCCGAAGGAGAGTACGTGCAAACTGCTTCTTACCGTCAAAAGCTTGCAGAGGAGATTGCGGCGGGAGTCCGTGGACGTAATTCTGTCGGCAGCGCGTTGAGCGCGACACGAGTGGCGACGGGCGAAGGCATCCCGCTGCAACCGTACATCGATCAAACCAAGGTGGCGAAATCTGAAGGCCATCGCTCCAAGCGTTCGCACAAAAAAAGCGCGCGAAAGAAGAAAAGCTCATCCAAATCGACGGAGTCGGAGGCAAGCACCGCCCCAAAAACGCCGGAGAGCTAATTTGAACTCGCCAATTTTGACTTCGGCGCAGATGCGAGCCGCAGAAGGAGCTGCTTTCGCGCGGGGAGTAGAAGTCGAAGCGCTAATGGACAAAGCAGGCGCCGGCGTCTCGCAAGCAGTCAGTAAATTTTTCCCGAACCCTGGGAAGTGCATTGTATTCGCCGGAAAGGGCCATAACGCGGGCGATGCCCTAGTTGCGGCACAATGTTTGCGGCGCCGCGGATGGAAGATCGAAGTGCGGCTTGCATTCAAG
>QHON01000035.1 GCA_003218815.1 Verrucomicrobiota bacterium | reverse complement strand
ACTTCGAGTCACCATGCTAAAAGACGAAATCGGCATCTTTCACGCGTGTCTTGCGCAAGCTTTTCTTGGGCTGGTCGTCGTAATCGCTCTCGTCACTTCGAAATTCTGGCGCGCACTCTCTGATGCAGCTGTCGATCCAAAGAAATTTGGACTGATCAAAACAATTGCGATTGCGGCTACGGTCGCGATCTATGTGCAGCTTGCGCTCGGCGCGACGATGCGCCATCAACATCGCGACCTTGCGATTCTCGATTTCCCGAAGGCAAATGGCGGATGGATTCCAGACACGAGCTCGGCTGCGCTTGCAAAGATCAACGCCTGGCGCGATGCCCGGGGTTTGTCCGACGTGGACGCGTTCCAAATCTGGCTGCAAATGGCGCATCGGTTTCTCGCGTTGATCATCGCCATCATCGTGGTTGCGTTTTGTCTTCGGATTTGGAGAGATGCACCTGGCGTCGCCGCGCTCAAGCGATTGTCGATAACATGGGTCGCCCTAGTCGTTTGCCAGATTGCGCTCGGGGCTTGGACTATTTGGAGCGACAAAGCGGCCGATGTCGCGACAGCGCATGTCGCGGCTGGCGCGATCATGCTATCTTTTGGGGTGAGCATTTGCGCGATTTGCTGGCGGATTTTGCAAGGACAACGCAATGAAAGACGAGCAATGACCACATTCGAATCGGAAGGAGCAGTCTCGGTGTGAAAACCGCTGTGCTTCATACGGCGACCGGATCGAAAACCGTTGCAAGGAACAATCTATCCGCGCGTACCCGTGTGCTCGATTTGGCGGAGTTGGTCAAAGCTCGGCTCACATTACTTGTTCTGCTGACCACCGCGGCCGGTTTTTATCTCGGAGCGCAGTCGCCGATCAATTACGCCGCATTGTTTCACGTTGTGTTTGGAACAGCAGCCGCGGCGGCCGGCGCGGCCGCGCTCAACCAGTGGTGGGAACGCAAGCTCGACGCGCTGATGTGTCGAACGAGAACGCGCCCCGTTCCGGCTGGTCGCATGCGACCCGCCGAAGCGTTTACGCTCGGTGTTGCTCTTTCAATTTTTGGCGTTGGTTATCTCGCGGTTAACTGCAACGCGCTCAGCGCCACGCTTGCCGCGGTTACGATACTCATTTACATCTTTGGCTACACGCCGCTGAAGCGGGCCAGTACCGCAAATACCCTCGTCGGCGCCGTTCCTGGGGCGATTCCGCCAATGATCGGTTGGGCGGCGGCGAGCGGGACGATTGACGCTGGCGCATGGAGCCTTTTCGCGATCCTCCTGTTGTGGCAGTTGCCGCATTTCTTTGCGATAGCCTGGATGTACCGCGATGACTATTCGCGTGCGGGCTTCCAAATGATTTCGAGTGATGATCGCAGTGGCGAACGCAGCGCTAGTCAGAGTGTATTCTTTTGCATTTTGCTCCTGGTGATCGCAGGCCTACCCGCGTTCCTCGGAATCGTCACACTGGTTTACCTTGCGATCGAACTAGCCCTTGGCGGTTTGTTTATCGCGGTCGCAATGCGATTTTTGAAAAAGCGCACGGCTGGAGCTGCGCGGTTATTGTTCATCACTTCGATCGTTTACCTCCCTCTGCTGCTGGGTGCTTTGGTCCTGACGAAGTCATGAACGCTACATCAATTCCTGTTCAGCGCGGGACCCCGTGGAACGCGATTGTCTGGAAAGCAACACTGATTCTCATCCCATTTGTCACGGCGGGAGTTTTACTTTGGCTGCGCCACGTGGAGGTCCGTGCCCTCGCCCAGCGCAGCGTTTCATCCTACGGCACGGTTCCCCATTTCCAGCTCGTAAACCAGGAGGGGCAACCTTTCGACTCTGCGCAATTGGCGGGGAAAATTTGGATCGCCGATTTTATTTATACAACCTGTCCCGGACCCTGTCCGATGATCAGCACGCGGATGAGCGAATTGCAAAAGCCATTGGAAAAAACCGATGTGCATCTGGTCTCGTTCAGCGTCGATCCGGAAAAGGATACGCCGGAAGTTTTGCGCGGCTACGCGGAGAAGTTACGCGCCGAACCAAAGCGCTGGGATTTTCTTACTGGAGCGAAATCCGCGATTTACGACCTTTCTCACAAAGGCTTCAAGCTTGCGGTCTCCGATGGCAGTGATGAAGCCGGAATTCCGGTGCACAGCACCCGGCTGGTGCTGGTGGATCGACATGGTGAAATTCGTGGTTATTACGAAGCGACCGAAGCCGACGTAGTAACGAAATTGCTCGCCGATACAAGCCATCTGTTGCGCGAGCAGCCAAAATAACCTTGTAGCCGCGGTCGCCGACCGCGGCAGCCAGGGTCTGCGACTCCAGGTACAAGTCTAGCCGACTGGCTCTGGCCCGGCGCCTGGGCCCTCGTCGCAAACCATCCGCAGATAATCGCGATATTCATTCTTCGGCAACCGATCGATGATCTTGGCGAGATCGGACTGTGTGATGAAACCCATGCGGAAGGCGACTTCCTCCAGACACGCGATTTTCAATCCTTGTCGATGTTCGATGGTCGCAATATAATTGCCCGCTTCGAGCAAGCTTGTCTGCGTGCCGGTGTCGAGCCAGGCCATACCGCGACTGAGCAATTTCACGTGTAGCTCTTTCTGCCCGAGATAGAGCAAATTTAGATCGGTAATCTCGAGTTCGCCGCGGGCTGAGGGACGCAGGGTTTGGCAAAAATCGACCACGCGCTCGTCATAAACATAAAGTCCCGGCACCGCGAAGTGACTTTTTGGCTGCTTCGGTTTTTCCTCGAGACTGATCGCCTTGCCTTGGGCATCGAATTCAACCACCCCATAGCGCTGCGGGTCGCGCACTTGATATCCGAAAATGCACGCGCCGCGCTCGATCGCGAGAGCGTCCCGGTAGAAATCGAGTTTCCCGTAAAAAATGTTATCGCCCAGGATGAGCGACGCCCCCGAGTCGCCAATGAATCTCGCACCGATCAAAAAAGCTTGAGCGATTCCTTCCGGCTTTCGTTGCTCGGCATATTCGATCCGAATACCAAGTTGCGCGCCGTCGCTCAAATAATCTCGAAGCATCGGCAAATCTTTCGGCGTAGAAATGATCAGGACCTCCCGCAAGCCGCCGAGCATCAGCGTGGCCAGCGGGTAGCAAATCATTGGTTTGTCGTAGATCGGGAGAAGCTGCTTACAGACGATCTTAGTGAGCGGGAAAAGACGTGTCCCGGCGCCACCGGCAAGAAGAATGGCCTTTTTGTTCATCCGTTTATTTTTGGCTTAGTGGGTGGCTTCTCACGGCTCCAGCGCCCCAACAATTCCGACCATTCCTCCCAGAAACTTGCACCTTCGGTCAAATCGATCCCGATCTTCTTCCCGAGTAGTCCGATTGCTTTCCGCGAACCAGAATGAAAGGCCACCTTGTCGAACAGGAAGGAACTGCTTCGCTCCCGGAGCAATTTGCGGTCACTCAAGCGTCCGCCCCGACATCTGCGCAACGCGCCCTCAATCCAATTTCGCGGTAGCTCCGGACATGGCTCGATCGTAGCGCTCACTGTAACATCCGCTAGTTCCTGCAAGATCAGCGCGCACACGAGCGCGCGGGAACTTGTGGCGTGGACGTGGGAAACGTTTCTATCCAGGAGCATCCTGCGCAGGACAAGAGCAAAACGCGCTTGACGCAAGAAAATTGCACTGGATGCCCGGTGCTCTTGTTGTGCTCGTTCCTCTTCCAATTTTTGCGCAAGAGCGGGATGTGCACGCCATTCTGCCTCCATCACCATTGCGTCGGGCAAAAATTCCAGCTCCGCGGCCATTCGTTCCATGGATCGCGTAAAATGGCGGGCCGGGTTCAATTCGCACACGAACGGTACGATTGAAAGGTTGCGCCGCTTCAATTCTTGAAGCTCGCGCTCAATGATCGGCAGATCTTCATCCGGCCAGCGATCGATCAGATAAGCGATCGTCCCTGATTGGAACATAGGCATACTGCCTGTGTTCTCAGCCTCGAATGCTTTCGGAGCGCTTTCCCGCTCAGCGTAATCCAACTCAATTGCCCGCACAGACTGCAAGTCGAGGTTCCGAAGTCGGCCTGGGCCGACCGATATCCTCTCGAAGAGTTGAAGAAGCGGGGCGACTGTTTGCTCGATTCGGAAATGCTGCTCGATTCGCGCGCGTCCGGCACGACCGTAACGCGCCCGCAATTCAGGATCGCGTATCAATTGCTCGAGCGCTTGGCTGAGCCCGCTCGTATCGCCGGGCGACACTAGCAATCCCGTTTCGCCGGGTATGACCGATTCGGGGATTCCAGCGAGACGAGTGGAAACGACAGGGCGCGCCGCCGCCATCGCTTCGATGATTACGGTCGGAAAAACATCGCTAGCGCCTTGACGGTCCGTCACCGAGGCGAGCGCAAAGATATCGGCAGATCGCAATTTTTCGAGCACCACTTCCTGCGACAGGGAACCGAGCAAATTCACTCGTGGTGAGAGGTTCAACATGTCGATCTTTTTCTGGAGAGCGTCGCGCAGCGGACCATCGCCAATTATTTCGCATCTGAAATCAAGCCCCCGGCGCGCCAGCTCCGCGCACGCGTCGATGAGGTGCTCGAATCCTTTGAATGCTACAAGCCGGCCCACGCTGATGACGCGCGCTACTCGATTCATCGTGGCCGAAGCCAGCGGCGGGAAATGGTCGAGGTCAATCCCGTTATAGATCCGGTAAATTTTTGCAGCGGAATCTGGGCACCGCTGGCAAAGCAGCTCGCGGCTATAATCAGTTACAGCCGCAACAAACTCCGCGGCGCCGCAGATTTCGCGCAGGAGATTATTGTCGCCCAAGTCCTTCATGAAATCCTGCCCGTGCGCCGTTACGCTGAAAGGAATTCCTGAAATTTCCTTTATGAAAATGGCGGTGTGTGCTGCGCGATTGGCAAATTGAACGTGAACATGATCGACGCCGTTGCGTAGGAAAGACTCTGCGAAGTAGAGGGCATTGCGTGCGCGTTGCTCGGCCTTCACGCTCGGGCCGTATTTCTGCTCATGCCGATCGACAAGCTCACCTGGCCATTTGCTGGTGGTTTTCGCGTTTTTTTCCCAGATCTTCAGGATTTTCTGCGGTGGTGCGTAGCAAATCGGGGCCCGTAGCCGGGAAATATGTTCGTGGCGTAAACTGGTGAGCGGCGGGTAAACGGAGCCAATCTCGAGGGCGACGCCAAGACGTTCCAGGGCCAGCATCTCGGCATCGCAAAAGGTCTGCGATGTGAGAGGATACCGGGAATAGAAATAGCCGAGCCGCATCGAGATCGATGATTACGCGCGGTGCAAGGAAATAGCAACGAACGCTATGCCAGAGCCTGCCCGGAGCGAGAGCCGAACCGCTACCGCTACGAGAAACGGACGTCCTTACCCGGATCCATCTCGAAATCCAAGGTCAAGGAATCCGCCGTATTCGGCTTAATCACTTCCTCCATAAACTTCACGTGGATGGAGTCCTCGCGGAAGATGGCGTATTTGTCCATCGACTCAAAATCGATTGCAATAAAAAATGGCCAAGGCATTTCAGGATCAACCCGCTTGCCGCATTTGATGCTCAAAACCTCGGGAATTTTCAAGAGCTGCATCCGCGCGTTCATCATCATCCCCTCCACGCGGGCGGGCGTAACCTCGGGCTTGAGTTTGTAGAGAACGATATGGTGAATCATTAAGGCTAAAGCTATTAGGTGCTTCGAGCGGGACGCGCAAGTGCGAATCCCGCGAGTGGATAATGTCGATCCGCCGCCCCCTCGGCGATCATTTTTTCCAGTCCAGGGCGCCCTTTTTGAGCGCGTAAACGTAGCCCACCATTAAGATCGAAATAAAGCTGAGCATACTCCAAAAGATGAGCCCGCTCTGCTTGATCGACTCTCTGTAAACCACTGCCCAGGGATACATGAACACGATCTCGAGATCGAAGAGGATGAAGAGCATCGCGACCAGATAAAACTTCACGCTGAATCTGGGCTGCACTTCCCCCTGTGGCACCATCCCGCATTCATATGCGGTATCTTTCGCTAGTGTGCGTTTCCCGCTTTTGCCGACGAGAATGCTAACGAGCAATGCTGAACCGGCAAACAGCATCGCCACGACAATTTGCAGGAAAACCGGCAGATATTCTCGGAGCATCTGAAGGCTCGCCGACGATCAGTTTGGCTGCGGTTGGATTCGCTTACCTTACGCCAGCCAGATGGCCGTTGTGCGGCGCAATCGCATTTGCCAAAGCTGAAGGCAGCCCTTTATATTTCTTGCCATTCTTTTTGACCGCACCGCGCGCAACGAGATTTTGCAGTTTCTCGTAAGCCCGGAGCCGCAGCATTTCCTCACCACCGCTTGCCGCATTTCGCGCTCGTAGATTCTCGTGTACGATATCGAAAAGCTGCTTGAACTCAAAGGAAGAGCGCCGCGAAAGGACTGCGACCAGCTCCTCGGTCACTAGATCCGGAACTCGACGGGAGAATGCATTTTTCTTTAGAATAGCCATAGAGCGAGAAGGATAGCACATTTTCGGCAAAGCGCAGCAGTTTTCTTGTCCCAGTTTTTGAATCGCCAAAAGAGTGTCGAAATGGCGCAACTATTCGCTCCATTTCTAGGGCGTTGGAGCTGGATTGGGCGTGGACGGCGGGCTCAAAGATGGCTGCGGACTTCCCGTTGAAGAACCCCAACCAGTCAAGCTGCCGCTGGCTTTTTGACGCGCCGCGGCACCAACCCCGCTGAGAATTGCAAGACCGATCGCCGATTGATCCAGCGTGATCGGCCCGACCGACTCGGCCACATAGCCATCACCATCATATCTCTGCGAAGAGACGATCGGGCTAAGGTGCTTCGTGATGATCTCGGCTGCTGGAAGCCTTGTAAGATCGACAGAATCAGTCATCCCCGGCATGAAAGCCGACGCCATTAACAACATCGGCCGGAGCGAAGCATCAAGCCGGGAATACAATAGAGCTGCGTCGATATAGGCAAAAAAGTTCGTTGGGCTCGGCACCAACTTGGCCGCTGTCTGGTAAGTTTGCGAATTTGAAAGCTCCGACGACCCGCTGCTGTCGCGCTCTATCGCCTGTTCAATCGAAACCGGATCGAAACCGGCGATCAGGATCCTATTCGACAAAGCAATAGTGGGCGTGATCGCGACCAGAGTGGCGGGTGACGGCATCGAAAAATAACGCACCCTATCCTTCTCAGTCTGCATCCAAATCGCATTCTTATCCGCGTGCGTGACTGCCTCTACGATCTTGCTGGCTTTGGCCATGTCTATGACTGGCAGCGTGAGAATTAAGGAAGGCCAGGTTGCCTTCGACGGCCAGTCCGCTAACGATCCTAATTCCGCGCCGAACGCGGCCTTCCAGTCATCGGCTGTGATTCCACTGTCGGAAAAGGTCTGAAAAAATTTCTGCACTGCACCCCCGATGCCTGCGGCTTGATTTAGTGCATCAATCTTTTGCCCGACATTGAGCAACATCGACAGATAGAAAAACGTCTCTTTCGTGCCAAGCGCAAGTGATGATCGGCTAAGCGCCGCATCCTGTTCCAATTTCGGCATTCCGAGAAAAAGTAGATCGTGTATTTTTCCGCTCTCGAAGTACATCGCGCCAGAAATACTGCGCACCTGTTCCAATAGGAGCCGTTCATTCGGCGCAGCCGACGATTGGATGGCGGCGCGAAGAGCGGCCACTCGCTCGGAAATCGTCTTCGGTTGTAGATAAAAAGAGGCAGCGTAACTCGACGGCAAGTGAGCGCCGGCCGTGCGATATGACTCGTCCGCATCTAGTGTGTCCTTTGCGTTTTTGACTCGACCGTCGGCTCGGTCGAGAAGCGCTCTTATTTCAGCGAGATTGTTCGAAGCGAAGAACCAATCTCTGTCATAAACGCTTGCCAGCGAAAAGAGGCCAAAGGTAGAAATGTGGATCTTGCGCCGCTGATAATCGACCGTCTCGCGGTCGCTGGGATTGCCGAGCGCCTCCGAACACCATCCAGTGATGATTTTTTCGGCGCTATTCGGGTCTTCGCGAAAACGAAATCCCATGACAACCTTTAGGCTATCGTTCGCTATCGACGTCAACGCGAAAAAAGCATTCTTGGGATCGAGTTGTTCGATCTCTCGTAGCGTTTGAGAAGCAGCCGCCTTTTTCGGAAGTTTGGTCAGCGGCTTAAGAAGAAAATCCTGCACCGCAGGTTCGCGGTAGAGCAGACAAACGTCGGAGTGATCAAACTGATCGCGCGTTCGATTGAAGTCTGGCACGTGGGCTAGGAAAATTGTCTCGCGCGGGAGAAGCGTGGTCACGGAGACGCTCGATGTTTCTTGCGAAACGCGCCGAACGTACCAGATGGCGAATGCGGCGACGGCGCCTGCGATTACGAGGAGGACAGTTCGTCTCACGATAAAAGAAGCGTGACGCTACGCGCGGGGGTGAAATTGTCGATGAACCGCTTTCAACCGCTGTTGATCGACGTGCGTATACACCTGCGTTGTCGAGATATCCGCGTGCCCGAGCATTTCCTGGATGATGCGGAGGTCGGCGCCATTTCCGAGCAGATGAGTCGCGAAACTGTGCCGGAGAAGATGTGGATAAATATTTTTTTCCAATCCGGAGTGCCGTGCATGTTTTTTCACGATCTGCCAGATACGGGTCGTTGTTAATTTCGTGCCGCGCTCCGAAAGGAAAACCTCGCTGCTGCTCCGCCGCCTTACGAACTTCGGGCGTTCCGTGGACAAGTAGGCGGCGAGTGCTTCGCACGCTTTCCGGCCCATCGGCACAATTCGGGTCTTGTTCCCTTTGCCGGTCACACGCATAATGCGCTCTTCGAAATTGAAATTCTCCAGCCGTGCATTTGCCAGCTCTGAAGTGCGTAGCCCGCTCGCGTAGAGCAGCTCGATCATCGCCCGATCGCGCAGCCCGTGAGAAACCTTTGTGTTGATCTTTTCCAACAACTGCTCGACCTGCAATTCGTTAAGCGTTTCGGGAAGGTAGCGTTCGATCCGCGGGAGCGCGAGCGCCTCCGCCGGATCGCGTTCCACCGCGCCCTTACCGGCTAAAAATCGAAAGAAGATCTTCAACGCGACCACAATTAATTTGATCGACGAGGCGGAAAGCCCGGCACGTTTGCGATCGGCGAGATATTTGCTTATGATCGGCAGGGTTACGCTGCGAGGGTGTTCGATCTTTTCTTTTGCGGCGCACCATTGCGCGAATTCGCTCAGCGATCGTTGAGTGGAGAGTTGATAGTTTTCTGAAAGACCTCGCTCGACCGCGAGGAAGCGGATGAACGAATCAATCGCATGCTCCATGTCGGGAAAGATTCCGCGAAAGGCCAAACTTTGGCAATGGCACGATTAATAAACAGTGGAGGCGATCTTAACCATTAACACCGCTCCTGCGACTTTATTGACAAGCGAAGGTTAAATGTTCGATGTTCCGTCTGAGATGAGTTTGGATTTGAATACCATCCTAAAAGATTGGCCGCACGAGAATGGCCACGTCAAGGTACGCAAGATCACCGGCCTCGATGGCCGCGAGAAGTTGCAACTGCGGGTAGATCTCGGCGTGCTCCAAATGGAAGTGACCGGCCGGCCCGATGGACAACGCCCGCACAACTGCGAGTCGCTTCTAGAATACCACCAGCGACGCGCGGTTCGCGCGGCGGGAAAGAGCGAAGATTACAAACTCACGCCCGAAGAATGTGCCGAACTTCAGCAAGAAGGCATCCAGTATTATCACCGCTATTTAAGTTTATTTCAGGTCAACGATTTCGCGGGCGTCGTGCGCGACACACAGCGCAATCTCGATCTTTTCACTTTTGTCACCGAGCACACTGATCGCGAGGAGCTTTCTTGGAGCTTGCAACAGTTCCGGCCGTACGTGCTCATGATGAATACGCGCGCCAAGGCCTCCATTTTTCTCGGTCAGGGGAAATTTGGCGAAGCCATGGCCGAAATCGAGCGCGGACGTGACGCTATTACGAATTTTTTTCTCCATTCAAATTTTCCCGAGCTCGCATCAAAAAACTCGGAGATTGCATTTCTTGACGAATGGCTCGAGGAAGTGAAAGCGAAACGCCCGCTCTCAAAGCTGGAGATCATGCAGCGCGAGATGGAAACTGCAATCGCCAGCGAACTTTACGAACGTGCCGCGGAATTGCGCGACGCTATCAACCTGCTTAAGACACAGAAGCCGGCAGAATCGAGCCGCGGATCACGCGAATAGCTGGTTCCTGATCTCGATTTCTAAATGGATTGACGCGACTCGGAGCGTTCCGCGACGCTGGCCAGAGGCCATTCGTCTCATTCGTCTGTCTATTGGGCGAAGTCCTCATAGCCGACCCAGCGCTCTATCGCAACGCCAATTCTAGCGGCTCAATCACAAGCGGAATGCGCCCTTGCATTTCGGCGACCGGCATCTAGATGTGTTGTCATATGAAAACCGCCGCCTATTTCGTGGTCTTAACCATTTCTTTCCTCTTTAGTGCTCGAGCTGACCTGACGATGGTGCAACAGGTCGAAAGAGCCGGCTCGGCTGGGAATATGACTATCAAGCTCAAAGGTGACAAAGTGCGCATCGAAGCTTCCCCAAAGGTCACTACGATTCTTGACGGGAAGACCGGAGAGGTGACCAATCTGATGAACGATCAGAAAACCGTCGTGCGCATCTCAGCTGATAAAGTGAAGGCCGTCGCTAACATGATTCAAAAGCCTAATGCAAAACAGGAAGGCGCTGCAAAAACCAAACTCACGCCGACGGGACAGAAGGAGACGGTGAACGGTTACCAAACTGAGCAATATACTTATGACGGACCCAATTTCAAAGCCACCTACTGGATCGCGTCCAATTATCCTGACGGCGCCGCCATCCTGGCACAACTGCAATCCATCAAGTCGGAATTTTGGAACGCGGCCAATCCCGGCATGCCCGACTATCGCGATTTCCCTGGGCTCCCCATCCGCACACGCATGACTACGACTAAACAAAGTCAGGCGACTAAGCCGGGCGGGACGACTCTGGGTGGCGCTACGGAGATAACGAGTACGATTATCTCCGCGAATCAGAATCCGATCAGCGATAGTGAGTTCACCGTCCCGAGCGACTTTAAGGAGACGAAGCTGCCCGATATTTTTGACAAAAAGAATACAGCTCCGTCCGCTTCGCCGAGCCCATAACATCCCCGATTGCTCTGCCGAGGTTGGATTACTGTTGGCGTCAGCTTCGCCCAGACGGGCCGCGCTGCTCTCCGAAGCAGGCTTTGAGTTTGAACCCGTCGCACCGCAGGCCACGGAAAAGCTGGATATCCATCTTACCTTGCGCGAGCTGACCACGTGGAACGCAATCCGAAAAGGTGTACCGATCGCACGAGCTTATCCAGACAAGGTCGTACTTGCGGCCGACACACTCGTCGCGCTGCAGGATGAAATCATCGGTAAACCGGCGGATTTGAGCGAGGCTGCGCAGATTCTACGCCGCTTGAGCGGACGAACGCACGAAGTTTGCTCCGCCGTTTTCATTTATCGTTTCGCGGCCGGACAACCGGCAACGTTTCATGAATTTTCGCGTGTTCGTTTTCACCGCCTGAGCAGCGCAACGATCGAAAATTACCTTGCGAAAGTGAACCCACTGGATAAGGCCGGCGCGTACGCCGCGCAAGGTTACGGCACAGAGATCATCGCAAAGATCGACGGTTCCTACACAAATGTCGTTGGTCTGCCGATCGAGAAAACGGCCACGGCACTCGCCAAATTCGGCATCCGGCCGAAATCGGCCTAACGAGAGGGAGCTCAGCCACCGCTGGCGATGGCGAGCATGGATTGCGGTGGATGTGTTTCCATAAAGTAAGGCGAGGCATCGGAGCGGCCAGCAGTTGGCTGCATCGCCTCGTTAGATGGCAGGCATGGCTAGAGGGTCCTCCGCCGACGCTTCCAAAGGTAGATAAAATTGATGGTCCGTGCGATCGAATTGAGGCTCAAAATCGTAAGCGTGACTTAAGCCCAGTGGCGACGCAGCGCGAAGAACCCGCGGCAAGATTGACACTGACCCGTGAGGTTTTTTCGTTACTCAACAGTTATTACGACTTTGCCTCGAGCGTGCCCTTGTTCCAGATATGCGATTGCGGCCGGGACCTCACTCAACTTATAAGTCCGATCAATGACCGGTTTCACCTTTCCCGATTGCATGAGATCGGCTAGAACGGCCAGGTCCTTTTGATTCGTGTCGGCCATAAACATGCCCATCTCCTGACTCACGAACGGTGACAACAGCATCGCTTTGATCGGACGAAACAGAGGCCCGATCAATCCCTGGTCGTTTGGTCCTCCGCCACCGATCATGACGTATTTGCC
This sequence comes from Verrucomicrobiota bacterium, assembly GCA_003218815.1. Classification (GTDB taxonomy): domain Bacteria; phylum Verrucomicrobiota; class Verrucomicrobiia; order Chthoniobacterales; family UBA10450; genus Udaeobacter. The sequence goes on along the minus strand of QHON01000035.1, from coordinate 2,018 downwards.
TTTGGGAATTAAGGCGCGCCTGAAACGTAACAACGGCTGGTTCCCAACATTGTCGAGAATCACGTCGTAACGTTGCCCGGTTTTAGTGAAATCCTCTTTAGTGTAATCGATGACGCGATCCGCGCCGAGCGATCGGACAAGATCGACGTTTCGCGTACTGCAGACACCGGTCACATCCGCGCCCAATGATTTCGCGATTTGCACCGCGAACGTCCCGACACCTCCGGACGCGCCGTTAATCAAGACCTTCTGCCCTGACTGAACTTTCCCTTTGTCGCGTAAAGCCTGCAACGCCGTGATCCCCGCGATGTTGACAGAAGCCGCTTGCTCAAATGTGATGTTCGCCGGTTTGAGCGCGACGGCTCGACCCGCGCGCGGGCAAACGTAATCGGCGAAGGCCCCGCCCTTGCCGCCGAAGACTTCGTCGCCCGGTTTGAACTGTCCGGCCGCTGCCGGATTTTTGCCGACCGCTTCGACCGTTCCCGCAAAATCAACGCCCACTCGTGTATCCTTTGGTTTGCGCAGCCCGACGCCCATTGCGCGCATGATCTTGGGCGTGCCTTCGATGAAGTGCCAGTCATAGGGATTGACCGACGCCGCGCGAACTCTGACCAAGATCTGATCGTCATTCGGAACGGGCTTTTCAACCTCCTCAAGCTTAAGATTGGCTAAACCATAGTCGCAATAAACGATAGCTTTCATAGGATTCTTGGGCGCAGCGGTGCGACCACAGTCGTTAGTCGATCTCCAATAGGCGATAAACAGCGCGAATATTCCCACGAATAACGCGAGTAAAATTGCGACTGAAGTCCACTTCAGGATACGCTTCAAAATACGCTTTAGTTTCATAGAGTTGACTCCCAGTTATGATGGCTGTCAGCTGGACCGCTTGGTTGGGTGGTTGAAGTTGCAAACACAGGTTATTAAGCAATAGCGGCATCCGAATGTTGCTCGTCTAATGGTTGATCCTTTGCGCCCCAGATCAAAAGCCAAAAGATTATCGGCAATTCCCCAATCTCAAGAACCATCGCGAACTGGCCGACAAGATGCGCGTACTGTGGCAGAAGGAGTGAGGTAAGGGAGCTCGCCACATAGCCGAAACCTGCAATAAACAGTAAGAAGCCCAAGGCGCGGGGGATGAAACCCGATCGAATGACAAGAATCGCGAAAGGAAATAGCCAAAGCCCCCAGAAGATTGCGGCAACGACAAATCCCTGGATGTGCAAACGGAGGAAAAGGTAGGCCAAGGCATCCAGCTGACGCTTCTCAAACACTGACAGGAAATCGGCACCGCTGACGAGAATCAAAGCCGCGATATCGTTGAGCACGTTGAGAAGCGAGATTGGGATGGAAACCAAGAACAAGATCACCATCGCCAAAGCATGTTCCTTGTTAACCTCCTTGAGCAAGCGGTACAGAGCCAGAACCACAAAAATAAAAACGACCGAGGAGATCAGTTCGCTCGCAATACCGAAGCGGAGAAGGGTCCCGGAAGCACGAACGTGATCGGCCGTCCCCACTGCGTCTCCAGGCACGATCAGCTTGCCAGGGACATAGATGAGGCCAAGTGGGGCGGTGATTCCGCCCAATAGATACAGTAATCCTGCAAATCTTGCTTGTTTCTTGATTGAGTTCACGTGGTTGTTTAGCGCCTAGCAATGATTGGGTAAGTCACCTAACGAGACACAAGATCAGCGACCGCGGCCACGAGACGCGCCGTTGCAACTGCGATGGCCTGCCGCCGTTCGCTGGAGCGTATGGTTAGGCGTTGCGGTCATTGCTTAAAGCGTATCTCACCCCAGCGAGTTTGACCACCGGCGTATGACTGAGCGATTCACCTCATTTGGACAACGACCTTACCCTTGGCCCGGCCTTTCTCGAGATAAGCAAACGCTTCCTTCGCTTGATCGAACGGAAATACCTTGTCGATCACCGGCCGGATACTCCCCACCTCGAGAAGCTCACCGATCTCTGCGAGTTGGCTACCGTCTGGATGCACGAACAGGAATGAATATTCG
>QHON01000198.1 GCA_003218815.1 Verrucomicrobiota bacterium | reverse complement strand
GAAGCGCTTCAGCCGCAATTCCGCGAATATCAACGGCAAGTCGTCACCAACGCGAAAGCGCTCGCAGCCGGACTCGCCAAGCACGGTTATCGCATTGTTTCAGGCGGTACTGACAATCACCTCATGCTTGTCGATCTTCGTCCGAAGGAGATCAATGGGAAAGAAGCGCAGGAGGTTCTTGATCGCGCCGGAATCACTGTTAACAAAAATGCGATCCCGTTCGACACCTATCCAATTTTCAAGCCGGGCGGCATCCGCGTCGGTACGCCAGCCGTTACCACGCGCGGGATGAAGGAAGAAGAGATGCTAGAGGTCGCGGACTTGATCGCAGAAGCGTTAAGTAATCGCAACGACACCGACGCGCTAGCCAGAGTGCGCGGCAAGGTGCGCGAGTTAACAAGAAGATTTCCGGTGCCTATCTAAGAGTCGACAAATGAATGCGTCTAAAGTTGTTGGCCAGCGAAAAACGCCGCGAACACCGGCAGAATTTTATGCGCTGGGAGCGCGCTTGGATCACGAACTCTCGGTCGTTAGGCCATTCGAACGTAAACGTGGTTTCGTTTTTAAAGCGCGCACCTGGGATGAATTAGCGCAGTGGGAATCGCAGCGCCTTATTAGGGAACATCGCCAGCGCCATCAATGAGCGAACAGGCTCCGCTGTTGCGCGTCTGTTCGCTGCTAAATAATCACGGCGCGAAATACTTAATCGTTGGCGCGCGCGCTTGCTGGTTGCACGGTTACATTCGGGCCACGATGGATGTGGACATCCTGGTTCCCGAGGATTTGGAGAACCACTTTCGCGTTATAGCGGCGCTTTCGGAGCTTAAGGATCACGCCGCGGCGGAATTGACACCGCAGGATCTAGTCGAAAACGTTGTGGTGAAGATTGCCGACGAAGTGGAAGTCGATGTGAGCACTCGTGCCTGGAAGGTAAGTTACGCCGATGCGGTTGGCACATCACTCAAAGCAACGATCGAAGGTGTGGAAGTTCCGTATGTCGATTTGCAAACCCTGATCAAAAGTAAAAGCACCCGGCGGGAACAGGATAAAGTCGATGTTCAACGATTGCTGTCGCTGAACCAGCCGGAATAGCTGGGGCTGGCGAATTTTCTTCCTACCTAATCGCCGGGAAACTGAGTAGTTTCCCGACCATCCATGAATCGAGCCGCCGAACAACCGGAGCCGAACCCATTGCGCGAAGGCTTATCGGCGCGCGCCGTGCCACAGCCGTGCACCATTGTCATCTTCGGCGCGACCGGCGATCTCACCCAGCGCAAACTCATTCCTGCACTCTACAACCTCGCCGCTGATGGCGATCTGCCGCCCGCCGTCGCAATCGTCGGGTTTGCGCGACGGGAGAAAAGTGACGACGAATTTCGGACTGAACTCGAAGAAGCGACTCGGAAATTTTCGCGCCAGGCTGTGCGCGATGAAATCTGGAAAACCTTTGCCCAATCGATCTTCTATCACCAAAGCGAGTTCGAAGACGAGGCCGGTTACAAAACGCTGGCGAAACGTCTCGACGAGATCGACGAGGAATGCGGCACCCGCGGCAACCGGCTTTTTTATTTCGCGGCTGCTCCTGATCAGTTCGAACCGATTCTGAAACACTTGAAAGCAGCGGGTTTAAACGAGACCTGCAAAGGAAGCTGGGCTCGCGTCATTGTCGAAAAACCGTTCGGCACCGATCTCGCTTCAGCACGCGAGCTCAACCGCATCGTCCGTCATTCCTTCTCGGAAGAGCAGACTTACCGGATCGATCATTTTCTGGGCAAGGAAACGGCTCAGAACATTCTAGTCTTGCGATTCGCAAACGCGATTTTCGCGCCACTCTGGAACACGCACTACATCGATCACGTCCAAATCACGGCCGCAGAAACGCTGGGGGTTGAGACTCGCGCTGGTTATTATGAGCGCGCCGGCGCTTTGCGCGACATGGTACAGAACCATTTGCTCCAGCTGCTTTGTCTTATCGCGATGGAGCCGCCGATAGACTTGAGCGCTGATAGTATCCGTGACGAAAAAGTCAAAGTTGTCCGATCCCTTCGTCGTTTTGCGCAGAGTGAAATCGCGGCGAACGTTGTCCGGGGTCAATACGCCCAGGGCGCGATCGATGGTAAGCCGGTTGCTGGTTATCGTAAGGAGCCAAAGGTCAAATCAGATTCGCAAACAGAAACATTTGTGGCGCTGCGTCTTTACATCGACGACTGGCGCTGGGCCGACGTGCCCATTTACATGCGTGTCGGAAAGCGGCTTCCGAAATCGGCCACTGAAATTTCCATCCACTTCAAAAAAGCGCCCGCCGTTCTCTTCAACAAGAACTTGAGCGACCAAAACGTGCTCGTCATTCGGATTCAACCCGACGAAGGAATTTCACTGCGGATCCATGCAAAAGTTCCCGGCACGAGTTTTCGGGTCGAGCCGGTCAAAATGGACTTTCATTACGGGACGTCATTCGGAAAAGCCAGTCCCGAAGCGTACGAACGTTTGTTGCTCGATGCGATGAGCGGAGACGCTACGCTCTTTGCGCGTCGTGATGAAGTCGAGGAGGCCTGGGCTTTTATTGACGTTATCGAGAGTGCATGGTCCGCGAAAAAAGACGCGCCAGGTCTGTTTCCTTATCCTGCTGGGTCATGGGGCCCGGACGAAGCCGACGACCTGCTCGCGCGCGATGGCCGTGCTTGGCGGAGATTGTAACCTATGCCCCCGGTCGCCGAAAATTATTCGTTAGGCTTTCAGGTCGAACTCAACAAGATCGACAGCGAGTTGAAAAAACTGTGGGCGCAGGGCGAAGGCGCGATGACGCGCGCTTCTCTGGTCAATCTTGCGGTTTACAGCGAAGCGCCGGGGTCGCTGGAAAAGAACACGCAGCTCATCGCAAAAATCGCTGAAAACCACGCGTGTCGGGCCATTGTTATTGGCGCTGATTGCAAAACGAAAGAAAATCGCGTTGAAGCCTGGATTAGCGCGCATTGTCATATCAGTCGCACCGGCAGCAAGCAAATCTGCTCCGAACAAATTTCATTCCTGCTCGAAGGACCATGCGCGAATCTGCTGCCGAGCATCGTATTCTCGCACCTGGATTCGGACCTGCCGTTTTACCTTTGGTGGCAGAGCGAGTTTCGTGAGCCGATGGACCGGCAGCTTTGGGCATGGGTCGATCGTGTAATCTATGACAGTCAGACCTGGAAAGATTTTCGCGCGCAAATGCGACTGGTTGAGTCCGCGCAAAAGGAAGCGAAACAGCGTATCGTGCTTTGCGATTTGAATTGGACCCGGCTGGACAGGGTCCGCTTCGCGCTTGCCCAATTCTTCGATCATCCGGCATCGCATCATCGCTTCGCCAAAATCAAAAAAGCACGCATTGATTTCGCACCCGGATTCCGATCGACAGCCGTCCTCTTTGCCGGTTGGCTGGCCGCGCAATTAAATTGGCGCATCGAGAAAAGAAATGGCGGCGGCGTCCTTCAATTCATTAATTTAAATGGCCATAAGATCGACATCGAACTACGCGAGCGACCTGGCGAGCCGATTGGTGAAATCGTTCTGAACTCGCGTGAAGTGGAGTTTGTCGTCTCGCGCGCAAAATGCGGCGATCTCCTCGAGGTTTCGCGCGGTGAACCAGGCGAGAAACGCTTGCCCCAACTGATGCCGGCGGGCAGTAACGATCCGGTGAGCTTGATGAGCGAAGAACTCATGCGCGGCGGGCCGCACCATGTTTACTTGCACGCCGTCAATTGCGTTCGCGATTTGCTATAGTGACGAGTAACTCGCGCACATTTTTCTCAATCGAGAATAATTGCTTGGCTCGTTGAAATCCACGCTCG
>QHON01000197.1 GCA_003218815.1 Verrucomicrobiota bacterium | reverse complement strand
TTTTTCCCGGTTACCGCGATTTGCGCGACATAAGCCAGGCGCGCACGCGACTAATGCAAAGAAATATCGGGCTCGGCTGGACGGCTTATCTGCGGCCCGGCAATTTCCGAATGTTCTATCTGCACAGCAAAAGTTATCAGGAAAAGACGCACGAGGAACTCGAGCGTACGCTCGGCCGCGGCGACTTTTTCGTTGCCTTTCTCTCCGATTTTCCCACGCTGCATATCAATCACTCCGTGCTCGTTTATGCACACAAAGGGGCTCGCGCACCAGATGGAACCGATCGCTACCTCTCCTACGATTCAAATCATCCCGACGGGCCGCGCGAGCTGAAGTGGATCCCGGCGAAACGCGCCTTCGAATTTCAAAAGGATCAGGAGTTCGTGGGCGGTTTCGCTCGCGTATTTCACGTTTACGGAAAATTGCTGCAATGATTTTGATGTTTGAGGTTTGACCTATGATTTGAGCGCTGGGCGGTTGGCTCCGAATCGCCGCGCAGCCAATACCGGTCGATTTATCTTACACTTCGCACGTTTCAGTTGGAGCCGTTGGTGAAGGCTGAGTCACTGAAACCACGGCTCGCGCACTGAACATCAATGTTAAATTGATGAGCTCACACTTCCACCAACGCCGCAAGCCTCGCCAGATTTGCTTCCAAACGCGGGCGTCCGGAACAAATCCATCGTAAAGTTCCCTCCATCCAGAGTTTCGTCTGCCATAGTACCCGGTGGCCCATCGTCGTTTCGCAAGCGCCACCAGGCGGCGATTGTAAAACTTCATCATTCTGGCGGCGAATCGGCCGCCGGGACCGCCAAATGGAAGGTTAAGAAATTCATGCTCGGGATCGCGGTAAGTGGTCCTGACCAGGCTGAGATAATAGCTGCTGACATCGAGCAAGAGCGCAGCCGACATCAGATCGGCATCGCCCATGTAGTAGTACTTGTTTTTATATAAACTCTCGAACCAGAAACGATAGGTGATCGGATATTGCTGGTTATAATAACGAATCTGATCCGCGACCTCTTCGCCCGCTAAGCTCCGCGCCAGCAAATCGGCCACGTAGTAAGACGTGTAAGAGCAAAAATCGAGGCCCGGACTGTAAAGGGGATCGATAAAGCCGGCCGCGTCGCCTACCGTCGCCCAGCCCTGGTCGCAAACTTTTTCACTGTGATATGGCAACATCGACAAGGCATGCACGTCCCCCTCGATCACGCGTGCCTGGCTAAAGATTTCGTGACCTACGGGATTGCTGAGAATGTGTGCATGCAGCCGTTGGCCCAAGCTTGGTCCTTCCGGAAGCTTGAAAATACGATTGTCATAAACAATGCCTGCGCTGACATCGCCTCCCTGGAGGGGAATGATCCAGACCCACCAACCCCGTCCGAACAAGTGATTGGTGGCCCATTCACGGCTGGTGTGAACACGGTTGGCGTATTCGGGAAAGCGTTCTCGCCATTCGTAGCTGTCCCATTGCTTGACGTCCCTGAACCGCGCCCAGACTGCGTTGATCGGGTGTTCCTCGTTTTGGCGAAAATGTCCCAGCTTCCGTGCCAACATGGCCGCGCGTCCTGTGGCGTCCACGATCCAACGACAAGCGATGCTGCGCTGACTAAGATTGACGACGGCATTCACCGTTTGCCCGTCTCCCCCGTTCAACTCGCACTTCATTACCTTGGCTGGGCGCCAGAGATCGCAGCCGGCTTCCACTGCGAGTTCGAGCATATGCAAATCAAGTTTCGCGCGATCAACCTGAAAGCCGGGCAAACGACTTTGATAACGTGAACCAACTTCGACGCAATCGTCGAAAGACTGGTCCGGACGATTCGAAAACCACAGGCGCAAACCCTGTTTTGCGAGCTGATGATGACCGAGATAGTGGGTCAGCCCCAAAATTCGGGTCATATAACAACTGCTCACTTCGGTAGTCGATTCCCCGACTTTGCGATCGAATTCGGCTGTTTTTTCGATGACGAGGACGCGCGCTTTGGGCCGTTTCCGCTTGAGCATGAGCGCGGTCGCGGCGCCAGAAAACGCGCCGCCGATGATCACGACGTCGTATTCGAACTCCATTGCAACCGAGAAAATGGACTTTGCGGCTCGTAAACGCAATCAGATCCGGCAAGCAACAGTTTACTTAGCCTCGAATTTTCTGGCGGATTTCGCCGACTCGACGGAGGCTCGGCCTACCATCAATGATTTTTCGAAATGCTCGCTTGATTTTCTCGGATGGAATTCGTGAAGGCCTGGAGATCGTTACGCAACAAGGAAAAATCGCGGAGATTCGGCAACAAACGAATGCTCCCGCAAATGGTATTGCCAATCTTGACGGAAATTACCTCGCGCCTGGTTTTGTCGATCTTCATGTCCACGGCGCGGTCGGGCGCGACACGATGGAAGCCTCGGAGGAGGCGTTCCGGGCTATCTGCGACTTCCATGCGAGCGGCGGAACGACTTCCCTCTTGCTGACTACGGCGACGGCGCCGCTCGACGCAATTGTCGATGTAATAAAGGCGGTTCGTAATTGCCGATCTTCGATCAAACAAATCGCCGGCGTTCACGTCGAAGGCCCGTTTATTTCTAAAATAAGGCGCGGCGCGCAACCGGCAGAGTTCATTCAGAATCCGTTACCGGCTTCAGTGCAGCGATTACTGGAACATGCTGACGTGATCAAACGTATCACGATCGCTCCGGAATTGCGGGGGGCGCTGGAAGCGATCGAAAAGTTTCACGCGCAGGAGATGAGCGTAAGCGGCGGCCACAGCGATGCGTCGGACGACGAAGCACGGGCAGCTTTGACGCAAGGAATGTGCAGCGTGACTCATATATTTAATTGCATGTCATCGGCGCGCCGACGTGGCGTTTATCGTGTCGCGGGCCTGCTTGAGTTCGCATTGAGTGAACCAACCGTTCTCTGCGAATTGATTGCGGACGGTTATCATGTTTCGGCAACGCTGATGAAAATGTTGTACCGGGCAAAACGCGGTCCTGGAATTTGTCTTGTGACCGACGCAACTGCTGGCGCAGGCTTGCCGGATGGATCCCGGTTTTCGCTCTTCGGTAATGATGCATGATCGATCTTGTCCAGACGATGGTGAACGAGGTCGAAGTACCACTGCACGAGGCACTCGCAATGGCGACCGAAAATCCCGCACGCGCGATTGGTCTTGAAAGGAAAGGCCGTTTGGCAATTGGAACAGACGCAGACCTGATTGTTTTGTCTCGGGAGTTGGAAGTATTGCGAACGTTTGTCGGTGGCGACGAAATGTTCTCTCGTTAGATCGACGATAAAAATTCCGCGATATCGAGCGCTGCCCGCGGCTTGCTCAAACGCTCGATATTCGCGGCCCATTCCCGCCTCGACGATCAGGCGGGCATTGCCTTCCTCCTGACCGGAGACGACGTGATTAATGATCATCGGGCAACCGGCTGCGATTGTTTCCTGCACCGTCGCGCCCCCGGCTTTTCCGATAAGCAAATGGCTGGCCCCAAGCATGCGCGGAAGCTCTTCGGTCCAACCGACGATCTCGATCTTGCGATGACCTACCGCCTCTTCGATTGCCGGACGGAGTTTGCTGGCATGGCCGACGGTGACGGTCAGATGAATATCGAGATCGACAAGTCGTCGCACGAGTTCGGGTGCCTTCATGGTAGGCGGGTTCACGACATAGAGGACTCGCCTATTGTTATTTGAAGGCGATGGTCGATCTCGCAACAGGTCAGCAAATTTCGGACTCACAGGGAATCCGAACGTCTTGATGATTTGTGGCGAGATTCCATTGTCGCGCAGAACCGCGGCGCTCTGCTCGTTTGGAACGAAGAAGTAATCAGCAACGCAACGATACCAGATAGCATTCACGGTGATCGAGTCGGTGACGATCACCACGTTTTTGCAGCGTCTGCTCCGCCCTAGAATTTGTTGCAGTAAATAGGGAAAGGGCGGGAAAGTTGAAACGACCACATCCGGTTGAAAACGATCGAGCAGGATAGCAAAATGATTTTTGAGCCGAGAGAATCGCCGGAAATTCTTATCAAAATCTTCTTTGTGATCGAGCCAGCGATAAACGTATCCCCAAGAGCGCGGCCAACGGTTGATCACCGCGAGATAAGCCCTTCGCACAAATTCATTCACTGATCCGTAGGTCTCTGCGACCAGGTCACGCAATTCGACATCCGCCGTTGGCGCGACACGGGCCAATCCATCGCGAATTCCTCGCGCGGCGCTGTTGTGACCCTCTCCAAAACTGGCGGTGAGGATCAGGATCTTTTTCACGATTCGTTAGGCGAGGCAGGCAAAAATGAAACGGACACAGCGGACGGAAGTTTAATGGATATTTATGTCCGGCAAAGTAAACTCCCGGACGGAGATGAAATATCTCGGATTTGTCTGGCGAGTCCTGCGCCGTTTGGTTTGGGAAACAATGACCGATACCACCGCCGGTCTGGCTGCGCAGATGGCGTATCTGCTCCTTTTCGCTCTCGCGCCCGGTCTGCTTTTCCTATGGCATCTGCTCGGTTTGTTCGGCACCGATCCGGCGAAGCTCCACCAAATGTTCCTTCTCTTGCAAAGCTTCATGCCGCCGGATCCAAAAGTGCAGGACATTCTCGATACGGCGGTTGCCAGCGTGGTGGTCACAGGGTCCAGCGGCCTGCTAGCTAATGCCGGGATTGTCGTTGGGATTTATTTCGGTACCGTTTTCATCGCCACCATTTCTCGATCACTGACGCAAACACATGGCGTCCGCGAAGATCCCCACTGGTGGTCAAAGTATATCATCTCATTTCTGCTTCTCTTCTGGTTCGGCATCATCATTCTTTTCTGCTTTAATGCGATGGTCTTCGGCGAAACGCTCGCCGGAATTGCGGAAGTTAATTTCCAACTCAAGATTCCCCTGCAGGAATGGGTCGCTGCGTTAAATTTGCCGTTCACAGCAGTGGCACTGATCATCCTTGCGCTCCTGCTTTATCTCCTGACGCCGGAGAATTATCTGACGCTGCGCCAAGCATTGCCGGGTGCGATCTTTTTCGCCGTCGGCTGGATCATCGCGACCAAGCTCTTTCAGGTTTACGTGGCAAGATATGATCGTTACAACCCGACTTATCTCGCGTTGGCATCAATTATCGTACTACTTACCTGGATGTATTTGACCTGTTTGCTACTGCTTGTCGGGGGTAAATTGAACGCGATTCTCCGCCGGGAACTCGCACGCGAAACAACGCAGCGCGGAACTGCGCCTGCCGCGCCCCCAGCTTGATCGCTCGGCCTGCTCTGCTACGCTCCGCGGGAGTGGTGCGCTTTCGCCTTTGGCTTGCAACTGCGTTCGCGCTCGGCGCGATCGTCGGAAGCGTTCTTCGCGCGCAAGTTAGCGATGTAGAAACGGGCAAAGGCGAGCAATCGGTAAAAAAGCGCCACAGGGCGCACAGCTTCTCGCCAGCGCCGGAGAAGTCACCGAGCCCTATCGCCAAGGCAAAACCGGTGTCAAGCAAGTCGAAAGAGGAAACAGACACCTCGCCGGCGCCAGAGAAATCGCCCAGCCCAATTGCGAAAGGGACGAAAAAATCCGGCGAAGAAGAAACAGTCTCAAAGTCAAAACCGAGCGAAACCCCTGAACCAACTGTTGCTTCAGCAAAACATAAGAAATCGCCAAGCGCGACGCCAAAGGCACGAGCCGGAAAGAAAAAATCAACCCAGAAGAAGAAAGCATCTCCAACTCCCAAAAAAACTGAAAAGGGCAAGGGGAAAACACCCTTGGGAACAAGCGAAACGCCAAAGCCTGAAAAGAGTCCCAGGCCAACTCCAGAAGAGTCTCGGGTTCCATCTGAAAACCCGACCCCGCCGCCTCCGCATGCGATTGCTGCACCAACGCCAACGCCATCACCGCAAACAAAAGTTCCGCGCGCTGTTTCCGCGGACGATCGAGGGCAAGTCGTCATCGAAAAATCCGGCTTTGAGGAAGACCAGGGTCTCGAGCCTCCTCCGACGCCGCCACCACGAAGATTTGGTTTTTGGCCGTGGTCCCGGTCGCGGTCAAGCGAAAGTTATCGGTATCTTACGCGTTCGGTCATCGAACAAATCCGCCGTGCCCCCGTGCAGCGGCGTCGTTGGCAATTTATTGTCGTCCATAATAGCGGAACGCGGCAGGGCAACGCGCGAGCGTTCGATTATTACCATCGACACGTCCGGCGGATGCAGAATGGGCTGGCTTATCATTTCGTGATTGGCAATGGGACTTCGACCGGCAACGGCCAGATTGAAGTGGGGGACCGCTGGCGCCGCCAAATCAACGGCGGCCACGTCCACAGCGATTACCTGAACAATATCTCGCTCGGCATCTGTCTGGTGGGAGATTTCAATCGCGACCAACCAACACGGGCGCAGCTCGAATCGTGTGAAGAATTAATTCGTTACTTACGGCAGCGCTGCGGCAAAACCGGCGGACACGAGATCGTTGTGCGGCCACATCGTGAGATGAATCCGCCGCGCTGGGCGACCGATTGCCCTGGGGATGTCTTTCCCTATTCGTGGTTCCGAAGATTTTGACGATGAGATAGATCGCTCCAGGCCGTTCGTTGGATCGCCCGACCTGAGTCTTTGAAAACTCTTCAACCTAATTGCGTTGAATCACCATCAAATTGCTTTCCTTGTAGTTCCAGCGATACCCGAAATTGAATTCCAGTGGCGGTGGATTGCTCTGCGCATAGAGATCTTGCAGTTTCGGCTGGTAATGTTGTTTGAAGATCTCGATCGGACCAATGTAATTGCCGAAGAGCCGGATATTCCATTTGTCGCGGCTAAAATAATCGAGCGGAATCCCGGCGTCGTCCTGCACAATTAGCCTGCTGTGATCGAGAATAAAATTACGAATCGTACCGAAGCCGCTTTCGAACAGGAGATAGGAAGACGATTTGAGCAGGCTCGAGCCGACGCCAAAATGCTGACAGAATTTCAGGAAACCGGGGTTCGAATGGATGCCGCCGTCGGAAATATCGGTGGTGAAATAATACAGGGTCTGTGAATTGCCCGATTGGTTGTCGGTATACTTGATCCGCACACCGGGACTGCCGCCGCCTGTTTTTCCCGGCGCGTACTCTTGAAATGCGCCATTTCCATTGAGCGAACCGAACGTCACATTGGTTATCGATTTGTCCGCGCGCGCAATGAAAACGTAAAGGATCGGCAGCGTGCCTTTGAGCTCTTGCGATTCCAAATCGACTTTCATGTCTTTCGTAATGAAAAAGCTGTAACTAAGCGCCGAGTTCATCGCGTTTTCGAGATTTTGGAGCGCGCCGCGAAGATTGGCGATGCGCAGCGGATCCGGGGGTGGCCCCATTGATTCCTTGCCGCAAAGGACATACACGGATGCGTTGGGGAAAAATTGATCGAGATACAAAAAATCGGGACCGCTGAACATGTAAAACGCGACTGGAATCGGTTGGGTCGCTTCCGGAAGATACGTCTCCTCCCACGCGTGTAGTTTTTGGAGTTGGCGCAGATTGAGTTTCGTGAACTCCTTTTCAAAAAATGCCGAGTGCTCCTGCCATGCCGAATCGCGTGTGAGTGGCGCAAGCGGCGAATCCGGCGGCACCGGCATTCCGGCGAGGAACCGCGCGATGTCGTTAGGCCCTGCGGCTGCGCGAGCCGTGACTTCCGGATTTTGCTGTGCGTAAATTGGGAGCGCGCTTGCAAAAATTGGCAAAACGATCTTCACAATCGTGTTTATGACGAAGGTGTTATTCATGCGGAG
>QHON01000171.1:53301-63619 GCA_003218815.1 Verrucomicrobiota bacterium | reverse complement strand
TCGCCCGAGCTCAAGATCGACATCACCCGCGATGTAAGTTTCTTTCGTGGTCGCGTTCTCTCTGGCCGCTTCAATAGCGAATTTGTCCCAATCGATCCCAATTGCGCGCTTACATTTGTCGAGCAGTGTTTTCGCGAAAAATCCTCTGCCGCAATAAGCGTCGATTAACAATTCCTGGTTCGCAGGCATGAATTGCCTGATCAAATCGCGCAACGCATGTGCCACCGCGTCGTTTGTTTGCGAAAAGACCGGCGGCCCAGATGCAGCGCGCAATGTGTAATGTCCATCGCGCACGTGTTGCGCGCGCAATTCCATCAGAGCGCGATTGACCTCGTCGCGCGAAATTGGGCAGCGCGCGATGTCGATCAAGCGGTTCGAGTCGCGCCTAAAAAATCCGACCACGCCATCCTGCGCGTGGACCGTGATGCGATTGCGGTATCCGTACGGTTCGGGCGACGGAATAATCGGGCGCATCGGGACCTCTTTGAGTTTCCCAATTCGCTGGAGAATATCGCGCACCTGGCGCCATTTAATCCCAAGTTGATGTTCGTAATTGATGTGTTGATAAGCGCATCCGCCGCAGCGGCCAAAGTACGGACATGGCGGCTCGACCCGATCGGGCGACCTCTCCCGCACATCGACAAGTTCGCTCTCGGCGAATTGTTTTTTCTCGCGGACGATCTTCGCCGTGACGAGCTCGCCCTCAATCGTAAACGGAACAAAAACGGCCTTGCTGTTGTCACGTCCGACTCCTTTTCCGCCGAACGCAATGTCCCGGATTTTAAGATCGACGATGCGCAAAGAGGGATGATCGCCTCGCAAATCGCTTACGCTACTTTAGGTCGAAACAGTTTCCGCTGCGACTGCGCGCTCCATTGCTGCTTCAAGTTTTTCGAGCTTCACCGGTTTGATCAAATGCTCGCAAAACCCTGCCTCCAGACTTTTCTCGATGTCCCTGTTGTTGCCGAAGCCGCTGATAGCAATACCTGGCATTTTGGAAATGGCCTGCAACTGTGTCATCAAATCGATGCCGCTTCCGTCTGGCAGCGCAATATCGCTGATCAGAAGATCGAAACGATTGCGCGCCGCGGCCTCCATTGCCGAGCGCACATTGTGCGTCGCTGCCACGAGATGTCCGCGGCGGACAAGTAGTTTTTCCAAGGCAGCGCACGTGTCTTGATGGTCATCGACCAGCAGAATTCTCAAACCCTGACGTGAAGTCTCGTCGCTTGCCCTGGCCGGGCTGCCTAATCCTTCGGCCGGTGAGGTCGTTTGCATCGACAACACGAAGGTCGATCCGCGATCGCGGCCTTCGCTTTGGGCGGTGAGGCTGCCCCCATGCGCTTGCGCGAGAGATTTTGAAATGGCCAAGCCCAGACCAAGGCCGCCAAAGCGGCGCTCAAACGAGCGGTTGCCCTGTTCGAACGGATCAAAAATCCGTTGCATGACTTCGGACTCCATCCCAACACCAGTATCGCGCACGCTGATTGTCAGAACTTCCGGCGAAGGGTTTGACGACGAGATGGCAATCTCTCCGGCTTCGGGCGTGAACTTGATCGCGTTTTTCAGGAGGTTCCAGATGATTTGTTGGAACTTCGCCGCATCCGCAGCTACGTGGCGCGTGTTCGCGCGCAAGTTAAGATGCACCCGAAGCCTCCTTAAGTCGGCTTCGGCGCGGCAGATTTCGACCACGTTGGAGATCGCGAGATGCGCATCGACCGGAGTGAATCTCAATTGCAACTTGTCTTTCGCAATCCGTGTGAAGTCGAGCAGATCATCGATCAGCTGGGTTTCAAGTTCGATATTGCGGTGGATCATCGCTAGAGCCGCTTTTGAATCTTCAGTTTGTGTTGGTTCCGTCTCGAGCGTCTCCAACGTGGAAATCACCGGAGTGAGCGGCGTACGCAATTCGTGTGAAAGCATGGCTAGGAAATGGTCTTTGGTCCGGTCGGCTGCTTCAACGATGGCCTTTTGTTGCAGGAGCGCTTCCTCAGCTCCCCTGCGTTCCGCCATGCCAGCCGAAAGCGCCATCGCAGTAATGGTGAGCACAGCCGTCCAGGATTGCAGAGCGAGAAGGGACTGGTTTTCCGTTTCCCTGACGAATGGCCCGAAGCCATGCAGCGTACCCCAAATCGCGATGGCTGAAAGAATGAAAATGCCGGTCGACGTTTCACGCTGGGTGAAGCGGAAGGCCGTCCAAATCACAATCGGTCCGCAAATGAATGCGATCGGATAATTCCTCGCCGAAATTGTGAGCCATCCGCCGAAGACCGCTTCGCTGAGCACGACCAATAGCAGCAGGAGAATGCCCACTTCAACCGCTTCCTTTGTGTTCCAGTGCCGCCTTGATGCGATGCTCCAAAGAATAATCAGTGGAGCGATCAGAAGGTCGCCCGTTGTGTCGCCAAGCCACCACGTCAACCAGATCGCGCCATAATTCGTCCAGTCCGCGAAGCCAGCAAGTGCAAGACTGGTGACACCAAAGGCTGGGCCGATAATCGTGCTAAATACTGCTGCAAGCGCGAATTTAAAAACACCCTGCGGACGATCGAAAACGGTTGTGCCGGCGGCGAACCGATTCACCAGCCAGGCACCGCACAAGGCCTCGAGCGTGTTGCCGCTCGCGATGGCGAGCGATGTGGCGACATTGCCAGCAGTCGTCAGGTTCACCAAAAATGCGCCGACAAAAATGGCAGGCCAGACTCGGTAACCAAGCACGAGCAATGCCCCGAGCGCAATTCCCGCTGCTGGCCACACCGGCGATGCACTCGCGTGCAGAGATGCCAGCATCAATCCGAGCTTGCCGGCAATGAAATAGACAGCTGTTAAAATGCCAATGGCCGGTAGACCGGAAAAACGTCGCGATTGCATCGCCTGACCGCCTCAGCGTGTCGCCGTATCTGTACGTCGCCGCTCAACGCCGTCAACTGCAGAAGGCTGATCGCCGTCCGGATTCCGTCATCCGACAGACCCGACGCCCTCTCTCTCGTGATAGGCAGGCACGCCTATCTTTTTTAATAATCCCGTACGTAGGGATATTTCGATTCGTTGCCGAGCTCGGGCGGAAATTCTGAATAACCGGCGTGAATGTATGGAATATCGCTCGGCAGCAGCGGGTAATAACTCTCGCGCCATGCGGGAAACGGCGCGAGCACAGCTTCAAGAAAGCCAGCAACGTGTCTTGTGGCCGAGCGGCCGATTCCGCGCACCATGCCATAACCGAACGCCGCGGCGTTGCCGTCATATGTGTTGACTGTTGTAACGGTCACGAAAACTTCAGCCGGTGCCAGGAAAAAATTGGAGAGGCCGCGACCAAGTTTCCGCGTTGGCCCATAATCGTTCGCAGGTGGATCCTGGATGTCCCCGAATAAGCTTCCGGCGAGTCCGAGGGTTAGCGCGATGAAAATCAGGTTCTTCATAAAGCTTCCTTTCCTATAGTTAAACAGATTTGGAACGATGAAAGCAACACTTTATTTTCGATTGCCGGCCGCGGCACGCCGCTCTGTCACGATCATCGAAATTGTGATCGTCACGGCCAGGACGAGCACGATGACACCCAACGAGATCCAGTTAGAAATCGGGTAATAATCCGCGACGATCATTTTGATCCCCACGAAGCCGAGGATGACCGCGAGCCCGGTTTGCAGGTAGATGAAACGATCTATCAAACGCGCGAGCAGAAAGTAGAGCGACCGCAAACCGATGATCGCGCAAATGTTTGAAGTATAGACAATGAATGGGTCCTGTGTGATGGCAAAGACTGCGGGAATCGAATCGACCGCGAAGACGAGATCCATGATGTCGATCGCGATCAGCGCCAGGGCCAGCGGGGTCAGCATCCAGCGGCCATCCACGCGCGCATGGAAGTGCTCGTTGTAGAATTCGTTCGTAATCGGAAACGCGCGGCGGCATATCCGGATCACCCAACTTTCCCCGAAATCGCGCCGTTCATATTTGCCGAAAAACATTCGCAACGCAGTGATCACGAGGAACAGGCCGAACAGATAGAGAACAAAATGAAACCGTTGCACCAAAGCGATACCGCACCAGATCATAATTCCGCGCATGACAAGAGCCCCGACGATTCCCCAGACCAGAACGCGATGTTGCGCGCGCGGCGGCACGCGAAAATAAGCAAAAATCAACACAAAAACGAAGATGTTATCGACACTCAGTGAATATTCGATGAGGTAGCCCGTGAGAAAATCGAGGCCATGCTGCGGTCCCTTCAACCGCCAGACGACCACACTGAAACAAAGCGAAAGGATTACCCATAGAACGCTTCGTTGCACCGCCGCGCGCATGCTCAGTTCACGATCGCGGCGCTTGAAACTGACCAGGTCGACGATTAACGCGATGAAGACGCCGACGTGAAAAGCGATCCAAAACCAAATACTGGTTGTCACGGGGCGCTAGCGTTTCACGACAGGCGCTTTACCGCAATCGCAAACGCCCTGTAATCAGAGTTTTCTCTCGCTAAGCAAATTCTTCATCGTAGTTTGTGCGATTCGCATGGAGCCGGAGCTGGAGAAACTTGTTGAATCGAGAAAGCTCAGTGCAAAGGGCGCCGAGCAGCTGGAAAAATTGAAGCCGGGGACGTTTTGCTTGCACAAAAGCTGGGGATTCGGTCGCGTGACCGAGTGGAACCTTCTCCTCAATCAGATCCTGATCGACTTTGCAGGCAAGAAATCGCATCCCATGCAGGTCCAGTACGCGGCGGAAAATCTTACGTCACTCTCACCCGAACATTTCCTGGTCCGCAAGGCAAACGACCTGGTATCGATCAAGAAACTCGCTACGGAAGATCCCGTGGCGGTGGTACGCAGCATTGTCGAGAGTTTCAGCGGACAGGCAACGGTCGCACAAATCAGCGAATGGCTGGTAGGCGACGTTTTCACCGAAGCAGAATGGAAACGCTGGTGGGAATCCACGAAGAAATTGCTCAAAGCAAGCGGCGCTTTCTCGGTTCCTGCGAAAAAGACCGATTTAATCCAACTGCGCGGCGAAGGTGTGTCGCACACTGACGAGCTAATTGCTTCTTTCAACAAGGCGCGGCAGCCGAAAGAGCAAATCGCGGCGCTCGAGCAAATCATAAAATTTCACCAGCAATTTAAAGGTTCCGAAAAACAACTGCAGCTGATCGTCACGTCGATCGAGAACGTGGCGGCGCGCAACCAGAAAATGCATCCCGAGCTCGCCTTCGAGCTAATCATCGCGCGCGACGATTTACTCGAGCGCGTCCCCCTGCTCCGCACAACGCACATTGGTTTAACACTTTCAAAATTGATCCTTGATGAAGAGAAACGTTTGATGTCGATCTTGCCGAAATTGCCGGCGGCAAAAGAGAAAAAGGTTTTGCAAGCACTGCCAACCGTGCTCGGCCCTCGCTGGACTGAGCGCGCTTTGCAATTGATGCAGGGAAGTCACGGTCGCATGATTGCGCAAATAGCGCGCGTGTTTGGCGACGCGGGGCAACACGCGGAAGTGAAAACAATGCTCGAACGCAGTATTCGCGAACATTCCGCCACGAGCGAGATGCTGGTTTGGTTATGCAGCGAACGGGAGAGCTGGAGCGACCTGATCAAGCCGGAATTACTTGGCGCGATTTTGGCGGCACTGGAACGCGAACAGCGCAATGCCCCTGGTCGTGGCAGCAAGTTGCATCGCGCGCTTGTTGAGGATCGACAATTAGTTGGAGAGATATTTGCAAATGGCGATATCGGGGTCGCCCGCGATACGATCCGACGGCTTCAGCTCAGCCCATTGTTTGACGAGTTAACGAAACGCTCGCTCCTGGGGCGAATCGTCAAAGTTTATCCAGGACTGGAAGGCATGATCACAGCCGCACAAGCACAGGAAAAGGCTCCGCCTCTAATCGTTTCGTGGAGCAGCCTCGAAAGACGTAAAGGCGAATACGAAGCGCTCGTGAAAACCAAAATTCCAGAGAACACCAAGGAAATCGCGATCGCAAGGTCCTATGGCGATCTCAGCGAGAATTTTGAATTCAAAGCAGCGAAACAAATGCAAAGCGTGTTGATGCGCCGCAAAGCCGAACTCGAACAAATGCTGCACAACGCGCGGGGGACCTCTTTTGAGAAGGCGGACACATCGCTCGTCTCGATCGGCACGGTCGTCACGTTGCGCTCTCTCGATTCGAGCAAAGAGGAGACCTACACAATCCTAGGCGCGTGGGACGGCGACCCCGATCGACACATTATTTCGTACCAAACAGCGATCGCTCAGACGCTGCTCGGGCACAAGCTTGGCGAAGTCATCTCCCTCAACACTGATCACGACACCGCTCAATTTGCAATTGTGTCAATCAACCCCGTGCCGCCGGACAAGACCGAGTCAACCGCGGCTGTTAGAGAAACGCCTGCCATCGAAGTGGCGATCAGCGAATGATTTCGCTGACTCGGTCAGGCCACCGAAGATTATGCTAATTCTTTGCGGAAGAGCTACTACGTTAACAATTCGTAGGAGAGAACGCTCAGACAATAAATGGCGGCGGTCTCCACTCGTAGAATAATCGGTCCCAATGTGATGGGGTAGCACTCATGGCGGCGGGCGAGCGTAAGCTCCGCCGGCGTGAAATCGCCTTCCGGCCCGATAAGCATCAATACGCTCTCGGGAAGGTGTTGATGTTCGCTAGAGTAATCAGCGAGGATTCTTTTCAAATGTTGCGCACCGGGCTGAAGCGAGCCGACCAAGTGCAGATCGAATGTCTCAGAGGTCGCAAAAAACTCTCCGAGCCTGCGCGGGGCGTGAACGCGTGGTAGCCAATTCTGTCCGCATTGCTTGGCTGCCTCGATCGCAATCTGTTGCCATTTCGTCTGTTTCTGCGCGGCACTTTCCGGATCGACCCGTACGATCGTGCGATCGGAAATGATCGGCGCAATCTCGGCTGCCCCGATCTCGACCGCCTTCTGCACGATCAACTCCATGTTTTTTCCCTTTGGAATCGCTTGCCCGAGAATGATTCGACGGCGCAACGGCGGGGTTTCCGCCTCGTGTAATTTGCGCAATTGAATTTCATCGCCGCTAGAATCGATAATCTCAGCAGTAATTTCGTGCCCGAGTCCGTTAAAGAGAACGAGCTTCTGCCCGTGCTTCGTCCGCAAGACATCGCGGGCATGGTGCGCTTCTGATCCGCTCAACGCGAGCGCGTCAGGATTCCAATTCTCCGGCGAGACATAGAAGCGGTGCATGGCGGCAAGTTTTAGAATTCAATCTTTAGGTCCAGAAAAAAACATCGACGCGCTAGGAATTTTAAAACAGTGTATCGGAGGCTTTATTACGTATCTTCGCTCTCGTACTTGGCGGAGATATCCGCATTTATCGCCAGTACGCTTTCCAGCCCCTTGCCTACCGGCAGCGCCACGCCACGTTTCTGAAGCGCCGCGATCACGCTCTCCGTCGCAATATTCCCAACGAGCGCATCCTGTGCGAACGGACATCCGCCGAGGCCACCGATGGCCGAATCAATGCGGCGACAACCGGCGTCGTAAGCAGCAAGTACTTTGGTTGAAGCATCGCTGTGTGTGCTGTGCATATGGACACCGATGTCATACCTGCCGTAGTCGGCCATCACTGAACGAACCACCCGACCGATCAGGTTTGGGGTGGCGAGGCCAACGGTATCCGCGAGCGAGATGGATCGGATCTCGAGCTTGGCTATTTCCTCCATTGCCTGGCGCACCTTGTCTTCATCCCACGGATCGCCGTACGGATTCCCGAAAGCCATGGAGATATAGACCACCATGTGACATCCCGATTCGTCAGCTTTCTTTTTGATCCGCGTCAGAATTTTGTAACTCTCCTCGCGCGACCGGTTCTGGTTCTTGCGTAGAAACGTCTCAGAGATCGAATGGGGATAACCGAGCGTTGTCACGGTCCCGGTTGCGGTGGCGCGTTCCGCGCCCTTCTCATTTACTACAATGCCGATGATTTCGACATCGTCTGGCGCATTGAGTTGCTTCAGCACCTTTTCGCTATCGGCCATCTGTGGCACGGCCCTTGGAGAGACAAAGCTTACGGCATCAATATGCTTAAATCCGGCCTCGATAAGCGCGCGCAAATACTGTGCCTTCACTTCCGTAGGGATTAGTCTCTTGAGACCCTGCCACGCATCGCGGGGGCATTCGATCAGCTTTACGGTCTCGTTAGGCATCGTAGTGCCAGGCGAAGAATGGTCGGGCGATCTTCCACTCGTCTTTTTTCTCCCTTTATTTGAAGAATTCTTTTGCGCGTTCGAAGAAACTCTTACGTATGGGCGTGTTTTCCTCACCGCAAAGCGCAGCGAATTCCTCGAGCTTGTGCCGTTGTTCCGGATTCAAACGCGATGGCACCTCCACGAGTAAGCGCACGAGCAAGTCGCCGCGATCAGCCCCATTGAGGTGGACGATACCTCTACCGCGCAGCTTGAATATTTGTCCGCTTTGGGTGCCGGCGGGCACCTTTAAATGCGCTTTACCTTCAAGAGTCGGCACGTCGACCTGACCTCCCAAGGCCGCGACCGAAAACGGAATCGGAACTTCGCAATAAAGATTGTCGTCTTCACGCTCGAAGATCTTGTGTTCCCTGATGTGAACAACAACGTAAAGATCACCCTGCGGAGCACCGCGAATACCAGCCTCGCCGTTATGTGAGGAGCGCAGCCGTGCGCCCTCCCTGATTCCAGCCGGGATCTTTAATTTAACGCGACCCAGTTTCTCCACGCGTCCTTCACCGTGGCATTGCCGACACGGTTTTTCGATTATCTGCCCAGCTCCGCGGCAGCGGGGACAGGTTTGTGAAACTTGAAAAAAACCGCGCGAGCTGATTACCTGACCGCGCCCACCACACGTGGGGCAGCTAATCGTGCGGGAACCGGGCTGAGCACCGCTGCCCTGGCATTTATCGCAGGTGTCGAGTTTCGCGATTTCAATCTCTTTTTCGACGCCGAACGCCGCCTCCTCAAGCTTGATCTCCATGTCGTAACGCAAATCGGAGCCACGTTGTCGATCTTCGGCGCGCCCCCCACCGCCGAAGAACGTCTCGAAAATTCCGCCGCCGATTCCGCCTCCGCCAAAGACTTCACGGAAAATGTCGAATGGATCGTGAAAACCGCCACCACCGAAGCCGGCGCCTTGCGCAAAGGCTGCATGCCCAAACCGATCGTAGGCCGCGTGTTTATCCGGATCGATAAGGACATCGTATGCCTCGCCGAGTTCCTTGAACCTTTCCTCGGCATGAGGATCGTTGGGATTTTTATCTGGATGAAACTTGACCGCGAGCTTGCGATACGCGCGCTTGATCTCCTCCTCAGAGGCGTTGCGCCCCACGCCCAGAACTTCGTAATAATCGCGTTTGGCCGTGGCCATTTTCTCTCAACTGCAGATTACGCGCCGCGCGGAGATCTCCGGAGAATTCTTACTCTTATTCGCCTCCATGGTCTTGCTCATTATCGGGAAAATCGACAATAACAATGAGAGATTCCTCAACTCCGCTCGGAATGACAACCTTATGTCTTTAGGAAGCCGGGCCTGATGAAACGACAACGCTCGACGGCCGCAATAAGCGGTCCTTGAATCGATAACCGCGGCGGGTCTGGCGGACAACGGTTCCTTCCGAGAACCTGCTCGGTTCATGCGCAATCGCTTCGTGCAGATTTGGATCGAATTTTTTTCCCTCGGCTTCGATTGCCTGCAATCCATTTTCTGCAAGGAAATCGCGGAGTTGTTTCAGAACCAGAGTCATCCCGGAATAAATTGGAGACTGTTCGCTTTCGTCTCGAGCGGCTTCCAGACCGAGTTCGAAGTTATCGACGATCGCCACCAGCCGTTCCAGCAATGAGCTATTCGCGTATTTGACTGCGTCTTCTTTTTCGCGGGCACACCGCTTCTTGTAATTCTCGAAGTCGGCCTGGCTGCGCAGCGCCAGATCGCGGAACCGGTCTAGGTCGGCTTGCAAACCGGTCATCGGATCCTCTGATTCGCTTCGTTGCGGGGCTGTGGCGGATGAAGGTGTCGATCCTAGCGATGTCGTTTTTTCCGACTCTCGAGGTTGTTCATTTACGGGAACCTTTTTCATATTTTGCGGATGGCAATCAAAGTGATGTCGTCGTTTTGAGGATTCGAACCGGTAAAATTACGCACGTCATCGATGACTTGCTTTACAATCGCTTGGGCGCCGTCGGTCGCGCTGGCGCGGACCGACTCGATTGTTCGCTCAAGACCGAATTCGTCCCCTTCCGTATTGAGCGCTTCCGTCACGCCGTCGGTGTAAAGGACGAGGCAATCATCGCGCTCGAGCGGCACGCCGAAATCAGCAGTAAGCC
>QHON01000171.1:0-53182 GCA_003218815.1 Verrucomicrobiota bacterium | reverse complement strand
ATAAACATGTCTTCCTTGATGTCGGGATAAAGTTGCCGGTTTACCTTACGCAAAACATCGGCTGGGGAAGGATTCCCTGCCGCCTCGGCGCGCAATACGCTGCGGCAAATCGCCATGATCAGGGATGCCGGAACGCCTTTACCGGAAACGTCGGCAATTGCAACACCAAGCCGGTCTTCATCAACATGAATATAATCGAAATAATCGCCACTTACCTGGCGCGCAGGCACATTGATGCCGCTGATTTGAAATCCGTTAATGGCCGGCGCTTCTGCTGGAAGCAGAATTCGTTGAATGTCCCGCGCAATCTCGAGGTCATGATCGAGTCGCTTTTTTTCATTTGCCATCGAGTAGATGATAGCGTTGTAGAGGGCAAAGGCGGACTGCTCCGCAATCGATTTGAAAACGACGAAATCGCCTTGCGAAAACGGTGCGCCCATTGGGCCATTGGCGACGGCAAGGACACCTAGATCTTGTTTTCCGTAGGAAAGCGACGCCGCCATAACCGACGCAGTGCCAAAAGCGCTGTCGCGCAATTTTGCCAACTCCGGCGCCTGCGAGAGTTCATTGAAGCAGACAGGCTGTGCTGTCTGCCAGACGCGACCGATGACCCCCTCTCCCGGAACAATCGAGTGCAGCCGCAGATAGCTCTCGAGCGCGATCGGGGTGGCGGCCGCTTCCTGCAAAATGTCCGGTGGAACAGCGACCAGCGGCGGGCAGCCTTTCGAGATAAAGCTTGGGGTGAGCTTTCCGCCCGTGCGATCAGTCACGTAAAGCGCGCCGCCGTGTGCATCGAGAATACGCGTCGCACCCTCGACGATAAGCCGGTGCAGCTCGTTAGGCCGAATGGTATCGCTGAAAGCTTCTCCCAGCCCGTGGAGGAAATCGAAAACAAGAGTTTCTTCGACCTGAATTTCCTCATGAGAGCGCTCCAGCACTCGAATCCGCCGGATCTGCAAGTAGGCAGTTAAAATCCACCCGGCAACAGACGCTGAAAGCAGTCCGAAGAGAAGAATCGGCCACATGATGGAGGGGCCAGCTTACTTCGAAGGCGTTTCGTGATGAAGGTCTTGTTTTAGATAGTCGAGAACGTCCTTGAATCGAAAGATATTTTCCGACGACGCTTTGCAAAGAGCTTCGTGCGCCTCCAACATTGTTTGCGCTTGCTCCTGTTTTTTGATGTCTCGCGACCCGTCCGTGGAACCACCTTTGAGCGCCTCACATTCCGGCGCCGTCGTGCCATTAACATGAATATCGAATATCTGATCGAGGCCAAGACCGGAGAGGAGTTCTTGGCTACGATTGCCGCAGTGAACGACGTGAAGATGACCACGGCCAAGCTCCTTCAAGCGCAGTGCCACGCTGGCCATCGTGCCCATAAATGTGGAATCCATCATCGCGCAATCTGCCAGATCAATCACAAATTCGCGATAGCCACGGTCCAACATCTCACGAGCGAACTCTTTCAGATTCCCACTGTTCAGGAAGCTGCCTTTCCCCTCCACTTTCACCCATACGGCTGGACCGTTTACTCCTACTTGAATCGATGACTCCACGTTTACTCAATAAATAATACAGGACTCAGACACATGCTGTCAAACCCAGTGAGAGCGGGGTAGTGGTTCAGTTTTCAAACTGGACCACTACCTACCAAGACCAGAGAAAGTTCCGAGGAACTGATCGCGTTACTCCCACATGTAGGAGCGGTTCTCCGCGACAATTCGCCCGTTTTCTACCAATAGGCATCGCCAGGCAATCACTCGCCCGTCATCAAAGTAATCATCACCGATGACCTTGAATTCTGTCTTATGAGTGCCGCGTAGATTACGATATGAAATCTCCTGTGCCTGGACGTGCTCGTGCAATTTCTCCTGGCGATACTCCAGACGCACCGTGATATCGGCCGGCCGTTTGGCGCGCCAAAAGAAATCGAAATAATCGCCACAACGTTGACGGGCATCGAGCAG
This sequence comes from Verrucomicrobiota bacterium, assembly GCA_003218815.1. Taxonomy (GTDB): domain Bacteria; phylum Verrucomicrobiota; class Verrucomicrobiia; order Chthoniobacterales; family UBA10450; genus Udaeobacter. Next base: position 51,215 of record QHON01000171.1, on the reverse strand, counting down.
CGTGACAGCGCCGAAAAGGCGATATTGCCGCTCAAATGTGATCGGCACATCTTGAAGCGTTAGCGTCTTCTGGGCTGGCGCTGTTCTGCCTGAAAGCGTTCCCGTAACGCTACTCGCTGTTCGTCGCTCCTGCGTTTGTTTCGGTAATTTTTCACTCAAAAAATACAGTTTCGTTTTTCTAAACTCGAAATCCCTATTCAACGCGATCGGGAGCGGCGTCACTTTTTCGACAATCTTGGGCTCTTCGACGGCGCCCATGCTGAAATCGCTCAAGACAAGAAACAGACCGAATGCTGCAGCGGCAAACCTCATTCATACAATAAAACCGGATCTTGAATGCGGTGTCAATCCGCTGCAGCCCGGATCGCGAGGTTGGATGGATTTGGCTCCTGGCCCAAAACTCGTTTTCTCTCCCCGAATTCAAGCATAAATTTCATGATGATCGACATTCGTTATGAGCGCGGTGTTTATTTGCCGCAGCAGGATCTCTGGCTCGACCCGCGGGATGCAAAGCGATTCGCCTTCGTTTCACACGCACACAGCGACCACATCGCGCTGCATGATGAGATCCTTGTTTCCGAGCGCACTGCGCGTTTAATGCAGACTCGACTGCCAGGCACTCGCATTGAGCATATGCTGCCATTTGGTGAAAGACGACGCGTCCATGACCTTGACCTCATCCTGTTGCCCGCTGGTCATATCTTTGGTTCGGCACAACTTTGCCTTTTCACCGAGGAAGACACACTGCTTTACACCGGCGATTTCAAACTGCGCTCGGGGAAATCCGCGGAGCACGTGAAATGGCGGCAAGCCGACACACTCATTATGGAGACGACTTTTGGTCGGCCGTGCTACCGATTCCCGCCAACTGAGCAGATTATTAATCAAGTAGTGACCTTCTGCCGCGAAACGATCGATGATGGCGAGGTGCCGGTCCTGCTCGGCTATTCGTTAGGGAAAGCGCAGGAAATTCTTTGCGGGCTCGAGGGAGCTGAGCTGATACCGATGCTCCACGGGTCCGTCTACAAAATGACGCGGATTTACGAACAGTTTGGTCAATCGTTTTGCAAATTTGTCCGCTACGACGCGAATGATGTTGCGGGGAAGGTTCTCATCTGCCCACCAAGTGCAAATCGGTCGAGCATGCTGGAAAAGATTCCACGTAAAAGGGTCGCGATGATCAGCGGCTGGGCAGTCGATCCGAATGCAGTTTATCGCTACCAAGTTGACGCTGCGTTTCCGCTCTCGGATCACGCTGACTACAACGACCTTATTCGCTATGTCGATCTTGTGCAGCCTAAACGCGTATTTACTCTCCACGGGTTCGCGGCCGAATTTGCGCGCGACCTGCGGGATCAGGGTGTGGAGGCATGGGCGCTTACTGAAGAAAATCAAATGGATCTCGCGCTGCCGAAAAGAACTGTAGCAACAGGCATATCGCGCGCCTCCAATGAAATCGTGGTCAGCTCTGCTCGCTCTACAGAAGAACGACAATTGCAGATCGATTCGGAGTTTCGTGAGTTTGCTGAAGTCGGGGAAGCGATTGCCGCCACGCCGGCGAAGCTGGAAAAGATTCGGCTCCTCGCAAGTTATTTAGGAACGCTTACTCGGGATCAGCTTCCGATTGCGACGACTTATTTTACGGGGAGAAGCTTTGCCCAGAGCGATCCCCGCACATTACAAGTAGGAGGATCGATTATTTATCGGGCAATTATGGGGGCGGTGAAACTGAGCGAGCCGGAATTTCGCAGAATTTCGCAGAGCCACAGCGACGCCGGGAAAACCACGTTTGAGGCACTCGACGATCGGACAAAGTCCGAACCATTCAGTCTCGCGCAATCGCACGATTTCTTCGAAACCCTACATCGGATGCGCGGGCCGATCGCGAAAACGGAATTGTTGCAATCGTGTCTCGCCAGACTTTCCGCCCGTGAAGGCCAGTACGTGGTCAAAATTCTCACAGGAGACTTGCGCATCGGTTTGCGCGAGGGACTCGTAGAAGAAGCAATCGCTCGCGCGTTCGTGGAGCCGCTGGATCGGGTCAAGGAGGCAAACATGCTGCTGGGCGACATTGGCGCAACCGCAGCGCTCGCTTTGCGAAAAGAATTGGAGGATGCGGAACTATCGATCTTTCGTCCGATCAAGTGCATGCTGGCAACTCCAGAGCCAACGGCAGAAGCAGTTTGGAAAAGATTTGTTCATGAAGGATCGGCACGCGACGCCCTTGGGGCGGCGACGGCCGTGTATATCGAAGATAAGTTTGACGGCATTCGCGCGCAGCTTCATCGGAGTGCACAGCGCGTGGAAATTTTTTCGCGCGATTTACGGCGCATCAGCGATCAATTTCCGGAACTGGCAGAGCGAGCGCGGAAGTTCGAACACGATTTGATTATCGATGGCGAGATCGTTGCCTTTGCCGAAGGTCGGAGGCTCACGTTCTTCGACTTGCAGAAACGGCTCGGTCGTAAGAGCGATGGCGGGGATTTATTCGAAGGCGCTGCGGCGGATGTTCCGGTGGCATTTATCATCTTTGATCTCCTTTGGCTCGACGGTCGATCCCTGTTGAAAACACCGCTGCGCGAACGGCGGGAACGGCTCGGCCGGTTGCAATTGCCGCGGCAGTTTCAGAGGGCAGAAATAGTTCCCGCACATTCCGCCGCCGAGATCGAGCAAGTCTTCCAGCAGGCACGCCGCCGCTTGAATGAAGGCCTTATGATTAAGGATCCAGAAAGTTTTTATTCGCCCGGGCGGCGCGGCATGTTCTGGTTCAAATTAAAGAAGGAGATCGCCACGCTTGATGTTGTAGTTGTCGCCGCAGAACTTGGTCACGGCAAACGCAATACCGTGTTGAGCGATTACACATTTGCCGTGCGAGATGAAACGACCGGCGAACTTTTGCCAATTGGCAAAGCCTACAGCGGATTGACTGATGCCGAGATCGCCGAGTTAACCGAACATTTCAAACAAAATACAATTGTCGATCACGGCCGTTATCGTGAAGTGAAGCCGAAGATCGTGCTCGAGATCGCGTTCAATTCGATCCAGCCAAGTAGGCGCCATGCGAGTGGACTCGCGCTGCGTTTTCCACGGATCAAAGCCATTCGGCGCGACAAAAATGTCGATTCCATCGACACGCTCGATTACGCGCGGCAACTCGCCGCGCAACACGCAAATTCGCTGGTCGATGTTAGCCGCAGTGCGTGACCAACTTCCCGCTCGCTACGGCATGATCGATGATGACGGCGAAGCCGTGTCATCGACGGAAACTCAATGCGTCGGCGCCGATGGCGACGGTGCGGATTTCACGATGACAGTTTCGACCCGATCACGCCGAAAGCGCTGAAGATTGGCGTAAAGCGCCAGCAGCGCCGTTGCCACAACGATTACCAGCATAAGCACTACACCGCTCTTGGGAACTCGCGACAATGGCGGTTTTTCGCTAGATGGCTGCACTGAATTCACGCGAAAATATCGATGTCGATCTTTCGCGCGCAAACGCGGATTAATCCATGCGCAACGCGGCGATCGCGTCCATTACGCGCTGGCTTATTTGCTCATAACGATTCGTCGCAGGCGATTCGCGCTCCACAGGCGTAAAAAAAATCGGCTCTCCAACAACGATGGTGATTGGGACAAAGTGCAAACCACCGCCGCCCCGCGGCAAGGCTTGGTGTGCCCCAAAGATCCGCATTGGCACCACGGGAGCGAGCGTTTTTGCGATCACGAGTCCCACTCCGGGCTGAGCAGGCTGCAGGTTGCCGTCAAGCGTCCGCGCACCTTCTGGAAAAACCAGCGCTGCGTTTCCCGACTTTAGAACTCGAATCAACGCCTTAAGCGCGCTGCGGTCGATCCCCTCCTGATTAACCGGGATAACGTTCAGCTTCGGCAAGAGCCAGCGGAACAACGGCAAATCCATCAGCGTCCTCCGTGCCAGAAAATAGATCGCGCGGTTGCATGCGATGCCGGCAAGCGGTGGATCGAGATAACTCTGATGATTCATGGCCAGAATCACCGGACCAGTTTGGATCATACGCTCCCGATGCATTATCCGAAGACGAAAACATAGTCGACCGATCAAGCGCGATAAATTGTAACCGATCCAGTAATAAACGTTCATCGTTAATCTTTGAACCAGCAGAGTCAGGAGGGAACGTGGAGGCCCTTTTGTTCGAGCCGGTCAATGATCTGGTTGACGACTCCTTCGATCGTCAACAGTGACGTATCGATAACATGGGCGTCCCGGGCGACGACGAGCGGTGAGACAAGCCGTGAAGAATCGGCGTGGTCACGCATCGTAATTTCGTCCCGCTGCCCTTGCGCGGCACGGCGGCGCAGACGCACTTCAGGTGAAGCATTAAGATAAAATTTATAGGGGGTGTCTGGAAAAACAACCGACCCGATGTCCCGACCCTCAATAACCAGGTTATGACTACGCGCGTAATCGCGCATTTTCTGGACGACAACTGAGCGGACCCTCGGAACGCCGCTGATGTGGGAAACACCTTCGTTTACCCGATCGTCGTGCAAATAATCGGTTGGATCGATACGATCGATCAAGATGCGCGACTCGTTGTTCACAATATCGCAAGCGATCGTGACGGACTCGAGAGCTTGCCCGACGCCGGAGGTGTCGCCAGGATCAATCGCGCTTTGAAGGACGTGCCAGGTAATCGCACGATAAATGGCACCCGAATTCACATAGGCGAACCCGAGTCTTCGGGCAAGCTCTCGGGCGACACTGCTTTTCCCAGAGGCGGCCGGACCATCAATAGCGACAACGCGATGGAGATCTTTCCGCATGTCTAAAATTAGTGTGTCGGGAAGATGCAGGGCAAGCCCGCGGAAACACGCAGGCAAACCCATACTTGCCGATCAGGCTTCCTCGACTGGAGCAGGAGTCAGCGAACCGATGACTGGTGTGCTAATCTGCATCCGTTTCGAATTGGTGAATTCTTCGAGGACGGTTTCAAACCCCGGATACGATTCACGAATGCAGTCCGCATCCTGAATAATCGTTTCGCCGTCGGCAAAGAGACCCGCAATAGCAAAGGCCATCGCGACGCGATGATCGCCGAAGCTCATTATGCGCGTCCCATGCAAGGCAGCCGGACCATGAATTTCGAGGCCATCTTTCATTTCGGCGACTTGTGTACCCATGGCGCGCAGATTGTGCGCGATTGCGGCAATGCGATCGCTTTCCTTGACGCGCAACTCCTGCGCATGGCGAATGATTGTTGTGCCATTTGCCAAGGCGCCTGCTACTGCCAGTATCGGCAGTTCGTCAATGAGCTTCGGCACTTCTTTGCCTTGAATGACGGTACCTTTGAGCGCGACTCCTGTGACCTCGACGATTCCGCGCGGCTCAAACTGATCGACATCTTCGACGGCTTCTCGCACCTGCGCGCCCATTCGCAGCAAAACGCCGAGTAACGCCGTTCGGGTATCGTTTAAACCAATATCGCGCACGAGCAGATGGCCCCGCGGTTGGGCCGCGGCGGCGACCAACCAAAAAGCCGCGGAAGAAATGTCGCCCGGAATATTAAAATCACGTGACTCCGGAACCTGATCACCGAAAACACTGATATTGCCCTCGCCATTTTTTACCGTGCGCACGAGAAAATAATTGAGCATCAGTTCTGTATGATTTCGAGTGATTGAGTGCTGCTCGACAGTGGTTTTGCCCTTGGCAAACAGACCCGCTAGGAGTAATGAGCTTGTTACCTGGGCGCTCGCTATCGGCAGCCGATAATGAATTCCTCGCAAGGAGCCGCCACGGATGCGAATTGGCGGCGTCTGTTCCGGACCCTCGGCGAGAATGTTTGCACCCATCTGACGAAGCGGTGCGATCACGCGATTCATGGGACGTCGAGAGAGACCGGCGTCTCCGACGAGGCGGCTCTCAAATGTCTGTCCGGAGAGGAGGCCGGCGAGAAGCCGCATCGTCGTCCCAGAATTTCCGCAATTGATGTCCTTTTTGGGCGGCGTGAGGACACGCTTTTTCCCATGGACGATCAGCGTGTCTGGCGCAGGTTGTTCGATCTTAACACCTAAAGCGCGCATTGCGTTGACAGTGCGCATGCAATCTTCGCTCGGGAGAAACCCATGCAGGGTGCACACACCATTGGACAAAGCCGCAATGATTACCGCGCGATGCGAAATGCTCTTATCACCCGGAACAGTGATTTCGATGTCAATTCGAGGGGCTCGTTTGATCCGTAGTTCCATAGACGAATTGTGAAATCTTTTGGCGAAGCGAGCGCTTCTTTAGCGCACCAAGGTCAGCATCGGATATAAGACGGAGTTGTCCAGCGTCCCTCTCCTGAGAGGCAAATCCAAAGGTTTTTCAAGTTAACTTGTGTCAACGCGGCGGCGCTTGCACAAGTTACCCCCAATTACGGGACGAGAAAAATTTTGTCCGTGTAGGGGTCCTTCACTTCCGTTCCTGGAGGAAATCCTTCCACGTCCACGTATTTGCCGGGCGAAAAAGGACTTTCGACGAGATGAGGCTTGCCAGGAACAGGAATTCCGTATGGATAATCTCCCTTCGCTACTTTTGTGGGCGCAGCCGTTGGAACAGGGGAAGCGGCCGCCTCCTCCCGGGGCGTACCTTGAGGCCGAACAGGTCCATTCGGGTTGAACGGCTGCTGCTGAGGCGGATATTCTTCGGTCTGCGGTGGCGGGTAATTCGCTACGCGATGAGGGGTGCGTTGCGGCGGCGGCTCTTCACTGCATGAAGAAAAAAAGAAGGCGACGAGCAAGGTAAGCAACAGTGAGAATTTCATAAACCGGGAATGCTGCGAAAACGTATCTGCATCCAACCTCATTGCCAATCACTAAATCGTTTTGCCGAAAGTTCGCCGACGACGCTAATATACTCGCCAAGGAATTTGAATAGTTCTGTCGGTCCTCTCCCCAGAGCTTCCGTGACAGCATCATCAAGTCCCAAGTTCCGATGCTTTGGCAAAGACCGACTAGAATACAATGGCGGACCGCTTTTGATCCGAATCCAAAGAAGAGATGTCGAAGACCTCCCAGATTTTAGTTGTAGACGATGACGCCGTGAGTCGCAAAATCCTAGCACGACTGCTGGCGTCCGCAGGTTACCAGTGCCACGAGTGCGAGGACGGGGCCGAGGCATTAGCACTTGTGCACGCCAAGCGGCCTTCGCTCCTTCTTCTCGACTTCGATATGCCAGGGCTAAACGGCACCGAGGTACTCAAAACCCTTCGTTCTGATAGCGACCCGGCAATCGCGCAAATTCCCGCGATCATGTTGACGGGGCACGGAAGCGAGGAAAGTGAAGTGCGTTGCTTGCAAGCCGGGGCGGACGATTTTGTGACCAAGCCGGTCAACGCTGCGGTGTTGCGGGCGCGAATTGAGACTCAACTTCGGGTGCGCTCGATGCGGCGCCAATTAGAGCGGCAAAATGACGAGCTTGAAGAATGGCGTCGCAATCTAGAGCGCGATCTTGCTGCCGCGCAGTTGACTCAGCAATCCCTAATTCCACAAAAGCCACCCACCATTGCAGGCTGGGAAGTCGCCACCTGTTATCGACCTGTCATCCAAGTAGGCGGCGATATCTATGGCTGGCTGCGGATGAAAGATGGCCGAATCTTGTTTTGGATTGCCGATGGTACCGGCCACGGGGCCGCTGCTGCGCTGCTTACCACCCTGGCGAAACTTCTTTTTCATCATGGCAGCGTTGAGCACGATGGCCCCGCTAGGGTAATGGAAGCGGTGAACAACGATTTTCGCAGAGTTTTTGGCGCGCGCTCTTTTATGACAGCTATGTGCGTCGCCGTCGATCCCGCGACCGGACGCGCGACTGTCGTGGGCGCCGGGCACCCTCCGGTTCTGATCGCGCGCCGCAGCGGCGGTACGGAATCGATCGCGTCGGTCGCCCCTCCATTGGGTTTGATCGAACACCCTGAATTTACGGAAACGATTGTCGATCTTGACTCAGGCGATGCTTTTCTCCTTTATACGGACGGTTTGTTCGGCGCCGCGAAAGGCGAACGGCTCCGCTTAACTCCAAAGCGCCTGGAGAAAATGCTCGATCACTCTGCACCCAACGCCGAGGCGCTGCTCAAAGGCATACTAAATCAAGCGGTACCAGAAAACAGCAACGATTCTTTGCCAGACGATGTGGCAGCGCTGGCCGTCCGCCGAACGGTTTAGCAATATTTTTGTCGTTTCGTCAAAATTAGTATTGCTCTCGCGCGGTTGAAACGGTAATCAGCGTCTATGCCGAAAACCAAAAAGAAACCTTCCAAACGCAAACCGAATCCCGCCTTCATGAGACCGGTTCAGCCTGACGATAAGCTTTCTGCTATCGTCGGGTCAACGCCGCTACCACGTTCCGAGCTTACAAAGAAGCTTTGGAACTATATCAAGAAGCACGGTTGTCAGGACAAAAAGAAAAGAACCATGATCAACGCGGACGACTCGCTCAGGCCAGTATTTAATGGCAAGAGCCAGGTAAGCATGTTCGAGATGACCAAGCTCGTCTCGGGGCATCTGCGCTAGATCTTATAATCCGTTTATGGCCCGGCGTGCCCACGCCGGGCTGTTTCGGACAGACGTGAGGAATAATTGCCGGACGGGCGGCTCGTTTTGCCGTCCTTGCGCCGGAGCATGGTCTGGTCAAAGATAACGATGTGAGCAACCATCGTTTGATTCTTCTCGCTGCTACGGTCTGTATTTCACTTGGTGCGGCGTGCTCCCACGGAGAGTCTGGCTGGCTCAACGATTACAAAAGAGCGCAGCAAGAGGCCAAAACGAATAACAAATTTCTGCTCCTGGATTTCACCGGCTCGGATTGGTGCGGCTGGTGTAAGAAATTGGACAAGGAGATTCTCTCGCAATCCCAGTTTAAAGATTATGCGCGCGAGAATCTTGTGCTCCTGGAAGTCGATTTCCCACGCGCGAAACCGCAAAACGCTGAGGTGAGAAAGCAGAATCAAGAGCTCGCGCAGCAGTACCAAGTTGAAGGATTTCCCACAATCGTCGTGCTCAATGGCGACGGTCAGAAGCTTTGGCAGTACGACGGCTACTTCCCCGACGGGCTGGCAGCCTTCATCGTGCAGCTAGAGAAATTGCGCAAAGGCTGAGTGCGCATTGTTTTTGCGGCAACGCAAAAGGCGCCGGTACATTTCCACTCAATCTCTTTGGCTACACACCTTGCGTTGCTAGCTGCCTCTGCTAGATACACGCAGCCTGTTTGCCGCGTTCGCTCATGTCCGTCTCTCGTCTGCTCTTCTTCTGTTCTATTGGCCTCGCCACGGCGCACATTCCAGTGCAACGCACAATTGCGGCGCGAGATTCCGAAAAGGTCAGCCGGAATGCCCCGGCCGAGTCGAGTATTACGTTCAGCTCGGTCCATGTCGATGGTCCGTACATCGCGATAACTTTTGATGACGGCCCCAGCGCGACGCTCACCCCGAAACTATTGGACATTCTCGCGGCTCACCGCATTAAAGCAACTTTCTTCGTAATCGGGGAAAATGTTGTAGAACATCCCGAAATCGTCGCACGGGCCGCGCGCGAAGGTCATGAAATTGGAAATCATAGCTGGTCGCATCCTAATTTCGGCAAAATGTCGGATGAAGGGGTGCGCGGCCAGGTGCAGCGAACCGACGACGCAATCAAAGAGGCTACTGGCACGCGACCGATTTTGCTGCGACCACCTTATGGATCCATTACGGCGCGCCAAAAACGTTGGATTCACGATCAGTTCGGATATCAAATCATTCTTTGGGACGTCGATCCGTACGATTGGAAGCGACCCGGGCCGTCCGTAGTGCGTAATCGCATTCTCAAAGAAACGCAGCCGGGCTCAATCGTGTTGTCCCACGACATTCATCCGGGGACGATTGAAGCGATGCCGTCAACTTTCGATGCACTAGAGGCGAAAGGTTTCAGATTCGTGACCGTTTCGGAATTGATTCAGGCGGCAGTCCCTCAACCCCCGCCGTCGCCGGGAACACACGAGAGCCTTCCTGCAACAATTACTCCATCGCCATCAAAATCGATAGCCCCCTCTCCAGCATCTTCGCCAAAGGGCTAGCTAATTACGAACCGAAGGCTGTCAGCTATTGTCTACTTCTTCGCGCTTGTTGAAATCGTCTCGACCAGTCGCTTTTCTGTTTGGCGCCGGGCAATGACGAAGTGATTGTTTTCGCCGTAGTTTCGCCAGGGACCGGCAGGCACATCGCGCACTTCAACAAATTGCCAATCCGTCACGTCGGTCGGGGCTAGGCCAAGATAATCGCGGACGGCTGGAGAAACATCCAACCCAGCTCCATGGTTGAGGTTCGGCTTCGGCCGTTCATTTTGAAAAACGTATTGGTAATGATCGGTGCGAAATGGGCCGCAATCTTCCCACTGCGCGTAGCAAGTCCGGTTGCCTTTTCGGATCGCGATCCAGCGATCTTTACACACCGACTGGCCAGGCCCCGCGTAGACCTGTTTAAACCACGGGATGACCAGCGGAGCTTCTGGTTTGAATTGACCGTGGGTGACGTCGTTGTACGGCAGCGCGCAGTAGAATGGATTTTGGTGCGGTATGAAGGCTACGGGAATATAATTGCGCCGCGCCGAGGGATCCGGTGTATCGAAGCCGCCATAATTAGTCGTCCAATTGAAATCCCACGAGCTTCGGTAATTCGGCACCGGGTTGTTTCCGCCTGATTGTTCCCCAACCCAAAAAACCGTGGTTACGATGTTCATTTTCCACTGGAAACGTTGCGTCGTAGGTCGCGAACTTGTTGGCACAAAAACCTGCGGCTCAACTTTAAGCAGCGCTTGCTCCCGGAGCTTCATCGCATATTTCGCAAAATCCGCGGCCGTCGCGTATGGCGAAGTTGATTGTTCGTCGCCTTTAGCCGCGCCCACTATCACTAAAGTCAAACAAACCGATAAAAGTCTCTTCATCCGTGAATTACCGCCACCCTTTTATCTGATGACATGCATCTAGGCAAGGCATTTTCCATGTCAAAACACGCTCCGGCACGGATTCCGAATCACTGTAAGAGAGCCGATCTCCGCACTCACCCGAGACTGAGCACGGTCTCATGCTTAAATTGTCGATCTTTCATCTCGGGATAATCGAGTGTGTAATGAAGACCACGGCTCTCTTGTCGGCTTAGTGCGGAGTCCACAATGAGCGCCGCCACTGTTGCCAGATTACGAAGCTCCAATAGATCAACCGACACCTTGAAGTTCCAGTAAAACTCGCGAATTTCCCGCTGCAGATTTCGCAACCGCGCGCTCGCGCGCTGGAGCCGTTTGTCCGTGCGCACAATTCCTACGTAATCCCACATCAGACGTCTGATCTCGTCCCAATTGTGATAGATAACAACCAGCTCATCGACGTCCTGCACGTTCCCCGATTGCCACTCCGGGAGCGAAATCTTCCGCGCCAGATGCGAAGGGCGTTGTGCCTCCCCAGCAGCGGCCGCGGCACGATGCGCCACTACTAAACCTTCGAGCAGCGAATTGCTAGCAAGGCGATTCGCTCCATGCAATCCGGTGCATGCGACTTCGCCGATCGCATACAGCCCGGGCAAACTCGTCGCTCCGTTCACATCCGTTTTGATTCCGCCGCATTGATAATGCGCCGCCGGCACGACCGGAATCGGCTGCTTAGACATGTCGATCCCGAATCGCTGGCACGTCTCGTAAATGTGCGGGAATCGCTCGCGGATGAACTCCGGCGATTTGTGGGTGATATCCAGAAACACGCATTGCGCGCCGGCGCGCTTGATCTCCGCATCGATCGCACGGGCCACGATGTCGCGCGAAGCGAGCGAGCCCCGCGGATCATACCGTTTCATAAAATTCTCGCCGCGATTGTTGCGCAAAATTCCGCCTTCGCCGCGCACGGCTTCCGAGATGAGAAATGATTTTACCTCGGCGTGAAAAAGGCATGTCGGATGAAATTGGATGAACTCCATGTTAACGATGACTGCTCCCGCGCGCCACGCCATTGCGACGCCGTCTCCAGTCGCGATATCCGGATTGGTCGTATACAAGTAGACTTTCCCGCAACCGCCCGTCGCCAGCACGATTCGATCCGAACGGATCGTTTCTACTTCTCCCGTTTTTTCATCCAGAACATAGACGCCAAGACAGCGATCTTCTGTTGCGAAACCGAGCTTGCCTGCGGTGATCAAATCGACCGCCATATGATTTTCAAATAGCTCAACATTCGATTGGCGGCCGAGCTCGCGCAGCAGAGTGTCCTCGATCTCTTTTCCTGTCACGTCTCGCACATGCAGCACCCGCCGCTTCGAGTGGCCGCCCTCCTTGCCGAGATCGAGTTCGCGATGGCCGGAGACCTCGCGCTCATCGAATTGCAACCCAAATTCCATTAACTCTCGGATTCGATTCGGGCCTTCCATGACAATCGTGCGAACGGTCGCCTCGTCGCAAAGTCCGGCGCCTGCCTCGAGTGTGTCGCATACGTGCAGCTCGAAAGAATCTTCATCGCTCGTTACGCACGCTACTCCGCCTTGCGCCCAGGCTGTGTTTGTGTCCGCGCCCTTACGCTTGGTAATCACCGCGACGGAACCATGATTTGCCACTTTTAGCGCAAAACTGAGGCCAGCAATGCCGCTGCCGATGACAACAAAATCGTATTCCTTCACGGGAGGAGAATATTGTCAATCAAACGAGTTTTGCGGAAGAAAACGGCAAGCGCGAGCAGCGTATTCGGCCTAACGACTCCGATCGGCTGCAAATTTTCCGCGTCCACAAGATCAACGTAGTCAATTCGTGCGAGCACTGCTTGACCGATCGTTTCGCGAACGGCGGAGACAATTCGCGCAGGCGACGTTTCGCCGCCGCGCGTCATCTCGGCGCCTTTCAACAAAGCTTTTCGCAAAACGGTTGCCTGCTGTCGCTCTTCCGCGTTCAAGTATTGATTGCGCGAGCTGCAAGCCAATCCGTCGTTTTCGCGAACAGTCGGTACGCCCATGATGTCGATCTTAAAATTAAGATCGCGCACCATCTGGCGAATAATCGCGAGTTGCTGAAAATCTTTTTCGCCAAAGACAGCCACATCCGGCGTAAGAATGTTGAACAATTTCGCCACAACCGTGCAGACGCCCCGAAAATGACCGGGTCGCGACTTGCCACAGAGTGTTTTCGAAAGAGAAGCCTCTTCAACAAAGACTGAGCGGTCGCCGGCATACATTTCCGCGGGCGTTGGTCGGAATAAAAGATCGACACCGGCATCCTGGCAAAAATCTTCATCGGCTTTTTTCGGGCGCGGATATCGTTCGTAATCACTTCCCGGTTCAAATTGAAGCCGGTTCACAAAGATACTCACCGCCACTTCGCCATCTTGTTCGGCGTGCTCACGCGCAACTCGAATCAATTCCAGATGCGCTTTGTGTAGAGCTCCCATCGTGGGCACGAGCACACTCGGTTTTGAGCGCTGGCGCGATTGAGCCTCCGCAATCGTGGTCACAATTTTCACCCCCGATCATTACCCAATCGCCTGCCGCACGCGAATTTCCGACTTCAATTCAAAGGAGAAGGATGAATAAGCCAGCGATCATCAGGGCAAGCATCCAGAACACATCGACGTTGAACCAGGCGCGGCGCAGGATGCCGACTCCGAATTTTTCGTAAACCGAGATTGCCACCAGGCCAGTTACCAGAAGGTAGCCTAACGTATGAACGGCAATTGAACTCGTCAGTAGAGTAGACGTGTTTAAGTTAGCGAATTCGAGGCCGCAGGTCGGGTGCATGTGTAGGACCATTGGACCCGCGTGTGGTCCAAGCGTCTGTGGGGCTGATTTAAGAAATAACGGGATTAGCATTAAACCCGCGCCATGGGCCGACGCCATCACAAAAGACCAAAGAGTTAAATCGCCGAAACCAACCCGCATGCCTACCCAGTTCGGGTGACGTGAGCGAAAAAGGCGATAGAATCCAAAAGCAAATAGGATCGCTGCAGCAGCAATTTTTAAAGCGAATGGTGGCACACTAACCCGAGCTAGGAGAACCGCGGCGATGATGATCCCGATGGAAAGGGCGTGCCCGAGAGCGATCGGTGGCAGCGCGCGAAGGACTGCTATGCGCTTCTGTTCCTGCAATCCGAGTCCAACAGCGAACAACCATCCCATAGCTGGATTGATCCCGTGAAAAGCGCCTAGCCCGAACAGCGTCAGCCAGGGCCAGAGCTCACTCACGGAAAACAGAATGAATCGCTCGAGGAATCGCCGCCTTCGAGGCGGATTTGGTGAACACGATAATCGCTGCTCTCAACGAAAAAGTTTTCGTCGAAGCTGATGCCGCCTTGTGGGTCAGCCTCAAGCTTGACCATCCAACTACCCACGCCATCGGGATAGAATTGTTCATCCCACGCGGCGTAAAGCGAATTCGTGAAATAGATACGTTTTCCGTCGCGGCTTACTTCCACCATTTGTGGTCCGCCAGCCAACGGCTGGTTCGGATTTTTTGAGTGGGGCGTTCGGTTAACAATTCCGCCGATACGTACTGAGCCAGTCTTCTTCGGGCTGAATGGATCGGACACGTCGTACTGCAAGAATTCCCCTGTTCCCCAGCATGAGATGTACAGAAATTTGTCATCCAGCGATAAATTGATGTCCGATACCAGTGGCGGCACTGCTTTAAAATCTTTCAGCAGTGCCGGTAGCTTCGCGGGGTCGGCCGGTTCGGCTGGAATTTCGATTACTTTCTTTATATCCCACGCACCGTCGTTGCGATGCCATAGCCAGACGGACGCGGACAAATCCTTCAGCGAAACCACGACACCAACAAAGCCGTACGCCTTGGTCGGGTTATGCGCCGGACGCATCTCGAGAACCATTTGCTGCTCTTTGCCCAAATCGAGCGCCTGGAGATGGCGTCGTCGGCGCAGGTCCCAAACGTGCATCTGATGGCCGTATTTGCTGCTGAGAAGCAGCTCCGGCTGCAATCCACTTTCGATCATGTTCGGCGTGCCCCACTCGCTGCTCAGCAAGGTGTCGAAACCCAAATGCCACCAGAAATCGTAATGAAGAAATTGCGGTCCACGGTCCATTTCCCATTGGCCCAGAATGTCGAACGTTTCGCAATCGAGCATGAAAATGCCGCCCGGGCCGTCACCATTGGGCGCTCCGAATGCGCTAACATAAATGCCTTCAGGGCCACAGTGAATCGTGTGCGGACGAGAATAATTAGCGCGCGCAAAGACTTCTTCCGGTTCGATCACTTTGACTATCTTCGCCTTTCTCGGATTCGGCTTGGTGTCGATAATGTGAATGCGAGACGAGCGGAGCCCGGGCACGACTAGGTAGCGACGCTCGACGTGCGGGTGCGGCGCATACGGGCAAAGCGCCGAGCTGCATGCATTCCAGCCAAAATGATGAAGCTCATCACCAAACTCCGGCATTGTAACCTCGCCGACCTGCCGGCCATAGGTGCGCGAGTCAGGATCAACATCCACAACCAATAGCGCATCGTTGAGTTTACTACCGGGCGGGTTAAGACCCGCCACGAACGCATATTTCTCTGGTGGGGCCTGCATTGCCAGCCGCGGCGAAGGGTAAAACGTCGGGTCTGGTTTCAAGAGTGCCATAAAAGTCCTTTCTCCTTCGGAGGTTAACTTCATTACGTCTCCACAGCCGGAAACTCAAGCTTGTTTGTCCTTGGAAGCCGCCGATTAGCCCAGATGGTCCCGCCCGTGGCGGTTATACCCGACACGGCTGTCCCCGACAGCGAAGAATGTTTATGCCATTCCACGCCCGCGCCGTTGAGACGGTAGTCTTACAACTTGAATCTCATTCGATCCAAGCTGCCTGTCGGGCGAACCGAAATTTTTTGTGCCCGAAATTTTGCCAGCCGGCTTGTCGCGCAAGTTTATCCAGTTCCTTGAATGAAAATGCGCGCGCGGCAGAAAGTCGCGCGTCGTAGCGTGTCATCGGTGCGCGAAAAATCAGCGCGGTCAAAACTTTAACACCAATCGTGGTGAGCGAGCCGCGGCGCAGGTCCGAGACAAGAACAAACTTATGAGCTAACTCGCGGCAATGTCGCAAGACGCACACAGCGTCTTCCTCACTGAAATGGTGGAGCACAAGCGAGCACAGGACGATGTCGTAGCGATGAGACGGCTTCAATTGCAGGATGTTTTCCTCAACGTAAGAAATTTCCGGATAGCCACCGCTTAATCCCCGCGCGATCTCCAGAGTCGCTGATTGTTTATCTACTGCGTCGATCTCAACTTCCGCGGCGATTTTTCGTGCATGATCAACAATCAATCGCGGGATATCACCTGATCCAGTCGCGAGATCGATGATGCGCATGCGAGCGCCAGGCCTGATCCAGCGGCGCACAAAATGACGAACAACGCGGTAACTGCCAAACCAGCGATTGAGTTGGCGAATACTCCGCAGGTCGCGTTCTAATTCGATGGATACCGGCTGGGGCCGATCCATCAATTCCAGTTCGGCCGGATCGAATTGCCGGTCCATTCAAAAAGCAGTGACGAGAGGCGCTCCGTTTGTCACCCGTCAGTTAGAAATTGCTGCCACGATTCCGGAAGCTGCGCCGTCTCGATTTCGCTCGCGATTCGGCCTTCAAACTCGGGATGAAAAATCGTGCTCGTCCCGTAAACCATGATCACTTCCTCCGAACCTTCAGCGCGAATGGCGTGGGCGACACCGGGTGGAACAACGATGCCGACGTTATTGCTGCTGCGATGATTATCGCCATCGACAAAGAAACGCATGATGCGCCTGGAGAGACCGATGCGTAGATCGCATAGAATCGTCTCAGCGCGTCCCTGCAGAAAAAACATTACGTCCCACTGCTCCTCATCATATGGACGCAGCGAATAGTTATCCGGCTCATCGATGAACAGGCGGCGCAACCAATCGGCTGCTGTCGTGCCTTCCGGAATACTGGGCGGATGCACGTGAAAACCTTTTGCGGTTTGCGCAAACATGCGCGATGCCGACCATTGCTTCGGCCAAAAGCCGATCTGCGAAAGAATCCCTTCATCCCGCCGGACAAATTCGCCGAAAAATCCGCGATGACGCTGCGGATGGATTTTTCGCGAAAAAATTTCCACTCCGGGAATCCACGCTTTCTCAATCTCGGGATTCTTCCGTTCTGCAGTTGTAAGTTGGCTTGCTTCGACACCTCGCTCCGAAAGTTCCTGCCCAAAAGATTCAATGCGATAATTACGAGTGCTCAGTGCGTCTTGCGCACGAGGATTGATGCCCTGCCACAGATCCTTTTCTCGCTGGTTCATTTCGACACAAACTGTGGTTTTACTTGCCTAGCGAGAAATCGGCGCGTTCGCGAGAAAGATTTGGATTGTAATAAGGATCCCGCTCCACAGTATCGGACCAGCGCTCACGCATAATCGCCACGCTGCTCATGTCAACCTTATCGCGTTGCGGTTCATGTTCATAGAGCTTCGCAAACGGAGTGTAAACAATCAGGTAGCCCGACCGCCGCATTTTGAGGCACAGATCGACGTCCGCAAACCCGTTAGGGAGGCTCTCATCGAATCCGCCGACTTCTTGAAATATTTCGCGACGCGTCAACATACACACGCTGGAGATCGCGCTGCAATTCCGCGTCACGTGTAATTGGCGGGTCACGCCGGGTTGCTCCGCCGACACATAGCGAAAAGCTGGCTGCGCAATTCCGTTGACGCCTACGACAATCCCGGCGTGCTCGATTGTCTCGGTCGGATTCAATAATTGCGCGCCGACTGCGCCCACCTCGGGCCGCTGGACATGCTCGGCCATGATCGTCAGCCAATCACTTTCGATCGCTTCGACATCATTGCGTAAAAACAGCAACCATGGGCTGTCAGTTTGCCTGACTGCGAAATTATTCAGCGCAGGGAGACTCGGCGTCCCCTCGTAAATGAGCCGACGATGTTTGACACGGAAAAATAAGAATCGGCCTCATCAGAGTGACGGTCGTCAGAGACAACCACGATTTTATAATTGGGATAGCTCGTTTTGCGTGACAGGCTCTCAACGCAGCGCGAGAGGAGATCCAAACGATCGCGCGCCGGAATAATGATGGATATTTGCTTTGCCGCAGCGAGTTCCCGTTTGACCCAATACGTGTGTGTGCGCCAGTCAACGGCAACATGACCCGGGATACCCTTCCGCTGGAGGTGCTCCTGAACGGCGCACCGCCCCGCTTCGAATTGGCCGGGTTTCTGTCTAACGCTAATCGCGCTGGAGTTTGAGCTTCGCCGCCAATGGTACAACACCCGGGGGACGTGATGAATCCGATCAGTCTGCTCGATGACGCGAAAAAAGAGATCGTAATCTTGTGCGCTGTCGAATTCTGACCGGAAGCCACCGACTTTCTGAACCAACTTGCGCCGTATCGCGGTCAGATGCCCGATGTAATTATGAGAACGAAATAGGTCGGGCGACCAGTCAGGCTTAAACACCGGGGACTCGCAGCCATCGTCAGTCAGCTTGTCCTCATCAGAGTAAATTAGATCAGCATCGGGATGCGTCTGTAAAAGTTTTACCATCTGGAAAAGCGAGTCCGGCTCGATCACGTCATCATGGTCGAGAAGAGTGATCCATTCGCCGCGAGCCAGCGCGAGCGCTCGATTCGAAGCCGCAGAAATGCCTTCGTTTTTTCCCGTTCTATCGAGGATGATGCGTCGGTCACGAGCGGCCAAGGCCCCCAGCGCATCAACTAACTCGGCAGCGCTGGATCCATCGTCGATCAAAAGGAGCTCCCAGTTTTCATAGGCTTGCGCGAGCACCGATTCGATAGCCTCCGAAAGCCACTGCACGGATGTATTATAAATCGGCGTGATAACACTAATCAGCGGCTGGTTTGCAAATGCACGGGCCTCGTGACGCATCCCGGCCAGGTCGCTCGCACTCGCGCGGTGCCGCTGCAGCCACTCCTGATATTCAGCTGCAGCGGATCGCAGCCGCACCGCACCGTGTGAATGCAATTTCTTCCATGTTGCCTTCACCAGTTTTTCCGGGATGCGATACGGCGCGAGCAACACCTGACCGATCCTGCGCTCGGGCGATTTACGGAGCGCTTGTCTTTGCTCTCTTAACAATTTTAGGTCGCGTCGGTATTGTTTTAGCTTAATTAATTTTTCCTCAAGATTGGCGATGTGCCGATCGGCAGCTTCCAGTTCTGATATGCGCGTCCGCAGCATTCGCTCTAAGCCGCTAAGCCGCGTCGTGAGTCTTGCGAATGCCGTTTCCACCACTGTAATAAGCGTCTCGGCAGTCTCGCTCGGTTGGCGCCGGATCAGTATTGCCGCGGGATCAAGCTTGCCCAGATCGCATTCGTAATCAGGCAGCAATCCGAATCGGCGAAAACATCTGACAAGTTGCGAGCGTCGATTGGCGATGCTCGCGCCCGCACCAGGTACCACAATAATGCAACTCGCGCAGCGCGAAAGTTCTTTGCAAATTCGATCGTCGTCACCTTCTTCCGCAGAATAAAACCAGACTGCCACCTCAAAGTGTGCTGGCTCACCCTGTGGAAGTGTCGTCGCACCGCTGACACCGCTGTCAGTAATGACGGCTTCTCTTCCCAATTCACCAAATTGCCGCTCCAGTTTTTCAGATTCGCCGACGCCGATCACGAGGAACCGGCCATGGTCGAATTTCCGCGCAATGACGCGCGCAAAATCCGAACGGACGGAATGGATGTCCCGTGGCAACACGCCGATATTATATTGGTTGAAGCAAGGCGCAGGCAAATCTACCCTGCCGCGCCACCCCTGCGATACTGCCAGTTCCGCAATGTTCGACTTTGTCGTTTACCTTCTTTATCGCACGGGGTCGGCGATTGCCTCCGCGCTGCCATTGCGATTTCTGTTTGCTGTTGGCCGATTCCTTGGCTTTTGGGCCTGGCTCGTTTCCGGGAAATATCGACGCCTGGCAGAACGCAATGTTGCTATCGCGTTTGCCAATGAAAAGTCGCCGCGCGAATTGCATCGCCTTGTGCGCCGGCATTTTCAACGCCTTGGCGCTAACCTGCTTTGCAGCGCAAAACTGACGCGAATGTCGCCGGACAAAATCCTCCAACGGATCAAGATCGAAAATATCGAATCCATGGATAGCCGGTTTCGCGCAGGCGTTCCGGTCGTGCTCGTTTTGAGTCATCTGGGAACGTGGGAATTGTTCGCGCAATTGATGCCCAAGTTTGTCGGATACGTGCGAAATGCAAGCGTTTATCAGAAACTCGGTAATCCTTTCATTGACGAGCATGTACGTCGGACGCGCAGCCAAGCTGGGTTGGAACTGTTTGACCGCCAGGCCGGATTCGAGCCGGTGGTCGAATTACTGCGCTCAGGCGGCGGAGTCGGCGTTTTGTCCGATCAACATGCCGGTGACCATGGGCTTTGGGCGCCGTTTCTCGGAAGACTGGCGTCCACTTCACCTCTGCCTGGTTTACTTGCGAAGCGCACCCGAGCAGCGCTCATCGCCGCTGGAGTTTACACAACAGGTCCAGCGCGCTGGCGCATGGTATTCACTGATCGCTTTGACCAGCCCGGCGCTTCCGTTGCAGCCCTGACTTCGATGATCAATGAGGTTATCGAGCAACAGATTCGCGTGGCACCGGAAGATTGGTTTTGGGTGCACAATCGCTGGAAAACGCCCCAGCCCAATTTTCTTCTCGCGCGGTATAAACGCGGCGTCTATTTGCCGCCGGGAATTTCAGCTCGTGATCTAAAGCCATTTCGAATTCTAATTCGCTCAAGCAACTGGCTGGGTGACGCCGCGATGAGTGTCCCCGCAGTCCGTGCGATCAAGACCGGACGTCCGGACGCGCACATTACCGTCGCTGTGCCATCAAAGATCGCCTCGATGTGGAAATTGGTTCCGGAAGTGAGCGAAATTATCCCGCTGCCGAATAAATCCCTTCTCGCCACGGTCCGCTCGATACGGCGGCAGTCGCGTTTCGACGTTGTTATTCTCTTTCCAAATTCTTTGCGCGCGGCGTTGGAAACTTGGCTGACCGGAATTCCGCGACGAGTCGGTTATCGCGGTCATTTCCGCAGTTGGTTGCTCAATCAGATCATTTGCCAACGCGAAACACCGGGGCCGATCGAGCATCAGGCAGATCGTTATATGCGAGTTGCACGCGAACTGGGCGCGAGCGTCCAAGACAACTGGAGGGAAGCGCTCCCTCGCGTCCGCGATATTTCCGACGGCTCGGGGACCGTCCCTCTAGGAGACGACCGCGTGAAGCTCGCCCTGTCTCCTGGCGCCGAGTACGGATCCGCAAAGCGATGGTTGCCGCAAAGGTTCGCCGAAGTGGCGGCAGCGGTTGCCGCGAAATTATCCGTGCAATGGATTCTTTTGGGAACGCCGAAGGACGTCGCCGTCGGCGAGATGATTGCCAGGACGCTCGGCGACTCATGCGTGAATCGCGTCGGCGAGACGACCCTTGAACAACTGATCGGCGAGCTGCGTGAATGCCGCCTATTGCTGACGAATGACACCGGTACGATGCATCTTGCTTCTTTGCTCGGTGTCCCGACGGTTGCTATCTTTGGTTCGACCGAGCCTCGCCTTACTGGACCGCTTGGCGATCGGCATATTATTGTGCGGCATCAAGTCGAATGCAGCCCATGCTTTTTGCGCGAATGTCCGATTGATTTTCGTTGTATGAAAGCGGTCAGCGTTGATGAAGCAATCAATGGGGTCTTGGCACTCTTGCAAAGATCGGCGCCTTCGGCCCTCGCCTGATTGGATTTATGATTCGATTCCGGGTTCGCCGGACGTTTGCCGTTGCTTTCGAAGGCCTTCTAGGATGATTGTTGATTGTGACTGCCGCAATGCCGCGTATCTGCACAGAAGTGCAAGTAATGTTTTTCGATACTGATTGCGGTGGCGTCGTATCCAATATCGCCTATCTGCGGTTCATCGAAACTGCACGCACACTCCTGGCCGAAGAGCTCGGTCTTGCGCTCGCAGAAATGGCGAAAACTCAAAGATATCCGGTGGTCGTACGCACTGAGATCGACTATCGTCGCGCCGCCAAACTTGGCGACCGACTTGTCATTGAAGGCTGGCTCGACGAACTGGAGCGCGCGAGATTTTGGTGCGCATTCCGTATCATTCGACCAAAGGACAATGTGCTAATCGTCAACTGCCGCCAATCAGTCGCGTTAATCGAGATGCCCGCGGCGAAACTGCTCCGCCTGCCTGGGGAATGGGAAAAATATCGGAAACCGGGAGCAGATGCACGCTCACGTTCGCCGGACACCCATGTCCAGCGAACAGGGTAACACTTCGATGATCGCAAGTACCCGCGCCTTCAGAATCGAAGAGACCCTCCTTGAGCCGCCGGCCATTAATCCGCCGCCCACGCGCCAGGCGCTTTTTATTATCCTGATTGCGCTGGCAGCGCTTTTGCACGTCGCAACAATCGGCTGGGGCGATCTTTACAATGAGACCGACAGCCAATATGCGGGGGCTGCTCGCGAGATGATCGAATCGCACCAATGGCTGTTACCGACTAACGATAGCCTGCCGCGTCTGCAAAAACCGCCTCTGCTTTATTGGCTAATCCTCCTTTGCTACAAAATCTTTGGCAGCAACGAGGCTGCCGCACGTTTGCCGATCGCTCTCGCAATCGTTGCCACCGTCGCCTTCACATTTCTAATCGGAGAACGATTGCGCGATTACTGGCACGGCTTTCTGGCTGGTCTGATTTATCTTTCCTCCTGCGGCACATTTCTCTTGGGGCGGATCATCATGCCGGAGCCGGTCTTCAGCGCTTTTGTCGCCGGCGGGATGTTTTGCGCGATCTGTGGTTACCAACGCCGGCAGCATCGAGGCGTCTGGTTCGCCAGTTTCTGGATTTGCGCGGCCCTTGCCTGTCTGACCAAAAGTATTCTCGGGTTAGTCTACCTGATCACCATTCTTTCTCTGCTCGGAATTTTTTACCGTGAGGCCCGTCTCCGATTCCGCGCACTTTTCCATTGGCACCACGTGTTGATCTTTCTTTTGATCGTTGCACCGTGGTACATTTGGGCCGCTCGACATTTTCCCGGGGTACTTCATCGGCTAGTCAACAATGATTGGCTGAAACCCATTCTTGGAAATGATGATGACGTTCCCCGGTTGCAATTTATTGGGTTACATTTCGCATGGTGGTTTCCGTGGCTTTTTGCCGTAATTCCAGGAATGATTTTCGCTTGGCGACGTGTGGTGCGACCGCGTGAGATTGAATTTGCTGACGCCCTGCCTCTTTGTTGGATAGGCGTGATTTTTTTGCCGCTCCTTTTGATCGGGCGACGTCAGGATTATTACTCAATGAGCATGTGGAGCGCATTCGCGCTTTGGGCCGCGACGACATGGGATCGAATGCCGCGCGGGCTACGCATGGCTGGCGCAGT
Source organism: Verrucomicrobiota bacterium (assembly GCA_003218815.1). Taxonomy (GTDB): domain Bacteria; phylum Verrucomicrobiota; class Verrucomicrobiia; order Chthoniobacterales; family UBA10450; genus Udaeobacter. The sequence continues at coordinate 27,838 of QHON01000171.1, read as the reverse complement.
TGCGATCGGGATTTGCGGCTTTGCCGTTGGCGCGCTTGCCGCGATTTCATTACATGTTGCTGATTCAGGCAGACCACGGATCGCAAATGAAATAAGATTTTCAGCGTGGCACGTCTTGCAGGATGTGCCGGCCGCAACCTGGCAAATCCTCTGGCCAATGGCTTGCATTGTTGCGGCGTCACTTGTGATCTTTGCGAGCGTTGCTCTCTACTTGATCGCGAACCGCCGCCCACGGTTTGCCGCTGTTGTGCTCGCGGCTGCCATGATTCCCGCCGGACTCAGCATGATCGACGGCGTCGCGCGAATGGCGCCCAATTTCTCGCTCGCCAACGCCGGGCGCTTTCTCAACGAGCGACTCGACGACAACGACGCAGTTGTTTACGAAGGGGCCCTCCATCAAGGAAGCAGCCTTGTTTTTTACTTGAATCGGAAATTTTTCCTCCTCAATCGGCCGACAGAAGACGATTCCGTCGTTGGCTCTGATCCAAGCGAGCTCGAGTTGAACGAAAATGCCGTGATTGAAAAGTGGGCCGCGCCACACGGACTTTATCTAATCGTCCAGCAAAGTCGTCTCGGTTATTGGCAAAAATTACTGATGGCGCGCTTCCATGTTTACCATCAAGTCACCACCTGCGGTCCGTATGTCATTCTGAGCAATCAATTATGAAGACCGCTATTTCGGGGCGCCTGCTGTCAAAATGGCGAGCTGCGCACCCGGCGCATGCGGCGGACGCGAACGATCTCATTTGAAAAAACGACGCGACGAAGTAGCTTGCCACTCATTTTCGCGCGGAAACCGGGAGCGATCTATGTCACAGCAGGTACGGCGATTGACTTCAATCGTCCGTGAAACAGGGATTGCTACGAGGATAACCAGTTTATGTCACAACATCGCAGTTTGAGAGGAGCCAGCACGATCACCGCAAAGCGCAATGTCTTGAAACGCTTCGAGCGCGTCGAGTTGCTCAAGAAACGCGGTCAGTGGAAAGAGGGCCGAAAAGTTATTGGCCTTCCGAAAACAAAACCGGAGGCGTGATGGGCTCGTTGAAGCGATCCTCTTCGATTCTTTAACGCTTAAATGTGCGCCTCAATCGCTTCCTCGCAGCTGCCGGCGTCGGTTCGCGCCGACATTGTGACGAGTTGATCGCCGACGGGCGTGTTACAATTAATGGTCGGCGTTGCACCGATTTTAGTGCGCAACCTTCCGCGCACGATCACGTGAAAGTCGACGGGAAGCTCGTCCACACCAATCGGCCGCTGCATATTGTCATCAACAAACCAGCCGGTTTCGTTTCGACAAGAAAAGATCCTCATGCGCGGGACACGATTTTTGATCTGTTGCCGTCAAAGTTTCCTAGGCTCTTTAATATCGGCCGGCTCGACGCGCAGAGCGAAGGATTGCTCATTCTCACGAATGATGGCGAGTTCGCGCAAAAGCTCACGCATCCGCGATACAAGATCGAAAAGGAATACGAGGTCACGCTTGATCGTCGCTGGGACCCGACGTTGGCGGCGAAGTTACTACGCGGGATTTATCTCAACGGCCAACGCACGCAGATCGCCCGGCTGGTTGCGATCGGTCCTACCCGTTTGCGGGTTGTCCTGCGGCAAGGAATCAACCGGCAAATTCGTCGTATGTTTCACAAAATCGGCTATGAAGTGAAACATCTCGTGCGTATCCGAATTGGAGACCTTCGACTCGGCGATTTGCCGGGCGGCCATTGGCGGCCGCTCACCAAATCGGAGCTGGAAGCTCTAAGACGTTCCCGATGAAGATTGATCATTGCAACGCGCTGATCACGGGAGCATCGTCTGGAATCGGGCGCGAATTTGCCCAACAGCTCGCCGGGCGGGCGCAGTCGCTCGTTCTCGTCGCACGAAACGAGGAGAGATTAAGTGAGGCTCGCAACAAATTAACTCGGCAGCATCCCAGTCTGACCGTTCATATTCGCAAAACTGATCTCGCGAATCATTCCGCCGTCGAAGAATTGAATGCGTGGCTAGAGCACGAAAAAATCCATGTCGATCTTTTAATCAACAACGCAGGTCTCGGCGATAGCGGCGCTTTCGCCACAAGCGACCCCAGACGCAATGAGCAAATGACACTGGTAAACGTCGTCGCGCTTACTTTCCTCACCCGCAGTTTGCTTCCGCAAATGATTGCCAGAAAACGCGGCGCAATTTTGAACGTGAGTTCATCTGCCGGTTTCCTGCCAATTCCCGGATTTGCTGTTTACGCTGCGACCAAGGCGTACGTGACCAGCTTCTCCGAAGCGCTCCGCGCTGAACTCCGTGAAACCGGCGTGAGCGTGTGCACTCTCTGTCCCGGTCCTGTGCACACCGAATTTCAGGAGGTCGCAAAACGCCCTGGCGAACAGCCTGAAGGCGGTCCGGGGTTCGTTCATGTTCCGGTCGAACAGGTAGTGCGCGATGCACTCGCTGCACTGGAAGCAGACCGCCCGCTCGTCATTCCCGGTTTCGCCATGAAGGTCGGGATGTTGCTCGTCCGCCTGACACCGATGCCGATCTTGCGATGGGCTTCCCGGTTTCGAAGAAACGAAATTAGCCTCTAGCCCTTCTCCACGTGTCGCAGCTTTTCGACCGACTCATTTGTATTTGACCGAGCAACCGTACGGTTTGGTCGTCGAAGTCGTAACGGGTTTGCCCGCGAGCGATTCGTCGAGCGCGACTTTGACGTAGTTGGTCGAATTCGGAATGTCCGCGGGATTGGGCGTGGCTTTGCTGTCGATCGCGCCTTCGTAAACAATTTTCCCTTCTGGGTTAATTACAACCATGTTCGGTGTATTCTTTGCCCCATAAGCGCGTCCGGCTTTGCCTTCCGGATCGAGAAGGAGCGCGGTCTGCCGCGTTTTCCAGCCGGTCATGACCTTACTGGCCGCATCGGCCGAAAGGTTGCCCTCTGACCCAGGGGCGTTGGAATCGATCGTTAGCCAAACAACGCCTTTACCGGTGTATTCCTCCTGCAATTTTTGCATGTTGCCACTGCCGTAATGTTTTTTCACGAACGGGCATTCCGGATTAAACCATTCAAGCACCACGTATTTGCCTTTGTATTGCGAAGGCGAGTACGTTTCGCCTTTCGCATCCGTGAGCGAAAAATCCGGCGCCGCGGTTCCAACTGGAGGTGGATCAAACGCGTAGAGCGCAGTGGTTACGAGTGACGCAACGATGGTAAGCGTGAGTTTTGTTTTCATAGATTATTGAGAAGCGACGGTGTGTGAGATTGTTTCAAGTTTATCGAGAATGATGCTCTTCGTGAGCAATTCGGGAAAAACGATTGGTTCCTCGGATTTACCGCGATAGAGCACGTAAAGTGGGACACCTGGGCGGCCAAATTGTTGCAATAATTTTGTGATTATAGGATCGCCGTTGGTCCAATCAGCTTTCAATTTAACGACCGCATGACGCTGAAACGCTTCGCGCACAGCAGCGCTCTCAAGCACATTCGCTTCGTTGAATTTACAGGTGAGACACCATGCCGCTGTAAAATCGACAAACACAGAATGGCCTTGCTCCAGTTCCGCTTGTAACCGCTCGGGGGTGAACGCCTGCCAATCGCCAGCCAACTGAGTCGATCCGGTTGAGATTTTCGTCGAGCGAAATTTGCCACCGATGAAATAAATACCACTGCCGATTACGAGCACGAGCAAGAGCAAGACGGAAATCTGTCTCGCCGCAACCGATGCGCTCGGGACGACAAATGCGCCTTTCATCCAGCACGCGATACTCACGAAGAGCAAAAAGCAGCTCGCCCAAATCGCGCCGTCCAGGCCGCGTTGCGCGCCAAGCACGTAAAGGAGGAAGAGCAGTGTCGCCAGCAGCAGAAATCCCATGAATTGCTTCACATGGAGCATCCAAGGTCCCGGCTTCGGCAGAAAGCGCAGCCAGGCGGGTTGCGCGCAGAGCAGCAAATACGGGGCACTCATTCCAGCTGCAATCGCGACAAACATCGACAATATGATGGCTGGAGATTGAGCAAAGGCGAAGCCGAGCGCGGTTCCTAGAAAAGGTGCAGTGCACGGCGTCGCGAGCACGGTCGCGAAAACTCCCTGGAAAAATGAGCCCGCTTCGCCTTGGGCCCCCGTCCAGCCAAGCAATCCGCGGGTGGCGCTTTGCGGCAGCGAAATTTCAAAAACACCGAATAAATTGAGTGCAAATACGAGAACGATGACGCTCAAAAAGAGAACAAAATATGCATTCGTGAACTGGAGTCCTCCCCAGGTAATTTCACGACCCGCGGCTTTAAGCGCGATCAACAAGGCCGCCAGACCGATAAACCAGGCAAAAATCCCACCGGCAAAAGCGATTCCGCTGCGCAAGATTTTCTGACGGCTTTGCCCCGCGTGCTGAACGAAACCGAAAATCTTGAGCGAGATGACCGGCAGAACACAGGGCATCAAGTTCAAAATGATTCCGCCCACAAAACCGAAAAAGAGAAACGTGAAGATTCCGCGTGCGGGAGTGGAATCGGCGCTCGAAGCCGTCGCAGCGTTTGTAATTTGCCAGGCGGAACGGTCTTCTCCGTTGGCTTGCTGACCGAAAACGAGCAACCCTTCCATCGACAATAAGCTTTTGTTCGCCGACTGGATTGGAATGTGGAACGTGATTTCGTTTCCGCTGCGCGACTCAATCGTCGGATGACCGACCGCGGTATTGTCTGGCGGCAACGGGAAGAAACCTACCGTTGGGTAATTTGCCAGTGCCGTCGTCGTTAGGCTGAGACGGAGATCGGATCCAATGCGACTCCAATTTCCCTTTGCGGTTTCGGGTAGATTCTGCGGAAGCAAGCGGCGCCAGCGGGCAAAGAGTTCCTGGTTCGCAGGGTTGTTTGCCGATGCAATCGGAAGATCGACATTCAACTTCGCGCTGCCAGGAATGCAAATCCTTTCGCAAACCAGCCAGCTTGCATCCGCAGAAAGTTTCACTGATGATTTGTCGATCTTGGCCGAGGGCGTGATCTGCTGCATGAGCAAGACTTCGTCTTGGTAGCCATAGGTTTGGATGTCGCCCGGGTCGTTCGTTTTCAGCGGGATCGGCCATTGGATCTCACCGGCTTTCCAACCGGCGGGCAGGTTCCAATTAATTTCGGTTGGTAGGCCGGCATCGCCGGAAAATTTCCAGTAAGTATGCCAGCCGGGGGCCATTCGAAGCAGCAAACCAATGGTGAATGGCTTCCCTGGAATAACGGCGTCTGTATCGGCAAGCAGTTCCGCCTTAACAAGTTCCTTGCCCTGATAAGACTGGCTCTCGCCATGCGGGGCGAGGACGAGGATCGACAGGTAGACGATCGCATACGCGCCAAGTCGGAATGCCGATTTCATTATATTTAAGTAGCACTCGCGGAACTGCGGGGCAATGCGCACCAACCAGCAACAGATCGGAATAATCCTGCTACGAAATTTTCCCGAAGGTTAGGGAACGATAAAGATTTTATCGGTCCACGGATCTTTTACTTTGCTGCCAGATGTGTAACCGCTCACATCGACATATCTTCCATTCGCATCAAAGGGACTGAGGACGTATCCAGGCTTGCCGGGGATTGACTTAGCGGTTGGAAATTCCAGCTGTGCAGAGGCAGGGTGTGTCGATGGCGCCGGTTTTGTCTTCGCTTGCGATGTTTCCTTGTGATTCACACGCGGGGCAATAGTTGCTGAGCGATTTTGAACCCTTGGGGCCACAGGTTGCGACTGCTGCGTCACAGCCATCGTCGGCGCTGGAACCGGTTCGCCGGGTGTCGTAACGTCGGACGACGGTGTCTCTCTCGTCGTGGCTGTCGTTGAGGAATCGCCGCGGTGCCCCTTTAAGGCGTAATGCACCGGTGCAGTGGCAACGCGATACGAACCGACTGCGACATCGCGGGTCACATGATAAGAGGTAACCGCAACATCGCGGGTCGCTCGACATCCTCCAAGCAAAACCGCGGTAAAGATCAAGGCTCGCGCGACTAGATTCATTCTAGTTCCTATACAGATGTCGCGTCATCGTTATCTGTTCAATGATTTAACGCAGCAACGTCCGCCATGAAATCGGAGATGGTCTGATCAGTCACCGACCATGAACACATAAGGCGGTAAACATCCGGCTCAATGAATTTGTAAAAATGCCAGCCGCGCGCATGGAGATCGCGTGCGAGTTCCTCATTCATTCGGAAAAATACCCCGTTTGCCTCGACCGGAAAGACGATGTCGATCTTGGCTTCGGTTTTCAGCCGATTCGCGAGCTGACTCGCCGCGCGGTTAGCGTGCTGTGCATTCCGCAGCCAAACGTCATTCGTCAAAAGTCCGAGCCATGGGGCGGCGAGAAAACGCATTTTCGAACCGAGCTGGCCCCCTTGCTTCAATCGATAATCGAATTCGCGCGAAAGCTCTTTTTTAAAAAAAATAACCAGCTCGCCGGCGCCCAGGCCATTCTTCGTGCCGCCGAAGCAGAGAACATCAACGCCAACTTCCCAGGTAACCGCCTTCGGGGCACAATTGAGCGCCGCGACCGCGTTGGCAAAACGCGCGCCGTCCATGTGCAACAACATTTCGCGAGCAAGCGCAAATCCGCTAATCGCCGCGATCTCCTCGGGTATGTAAATCGCTCCGAGTTCGGTTGATTGAGTGATGCTGATCGCGCGCGGTTTGTGCGAATGGAGCTCGTTTTGGCGTGCAAGCATCAATTCCGCCTGGCCGATGTCTATCTTCCCGTTGGCGCCATCAATCAGGAGCAACTTCGATCCCTTTGTGAAAAATTCCGGCGCGCCACACTCGTCCGTGTGAATATGTGAATGCTCGTGACAGATAACGCTCTCGAATGAATGGCAGAGCTGCGCGAGCGCCAGCGCGTTTGCCGCGGTGCCGTTAAAAACAAAGTAGACATCGCAATCAGTCTCGAAGATCTCGCGGATACGATCGCATACGCGCGCCGTCCACTGATCTTCGCCATATGATGATACCTCGCCCGTATTCGCTTTTTCCAGGGCGGCCCATGCCTCTGGACAAATCCCCGCCGTGTTGTCACTGGCAAACTCATGGCCCCCGCCAGATTGGCTCATGTCGATCTTGCTAATCGCGTTCGGCCCGGGGAGCAAATTGGCATGCCTGAAGCCCACAAAAAGAGATTGCCTGACGAACCCGAGCCCTGGGCCTCTGGAGTCCACCAGGCAAATCCCTCCACTTGCTCCCCGAAATTCTGCGCAACGGTTTCATTTATTAATTCGATTACGGCCCGTCAACTGACCGTCTCCGGGACCGGATTATTTACTGCCTGCGAAATAAATCCCTTCCGCTTTGCCTAACCTAAAACGGCGGCTAATTTTCCGCGATGAGTTCGCTTCAACGCGAGATCGAGGCACGCGGGGAACGCATTTTTACTCTGGTCGATCAGCATCCGGAATCACTTTTCAGCAAAGCTGGTTTTTACCAGCGGATGATGGCTCTCTCAATGCGCGATGAGCACTTCAAAGTGCAGATGTTTCGCTTTGTAGAGGTGCTGCCGTCGCTTCGGAAATCGGGTGATATCGTCCAGCATCTCGAGGAATATTTCGCTGGTATGCGTAACGGCTTCGCGCCGGTCATTCGGACCGGTGTCCGCGTCGCGCGGGTCGTGCCGTGGATCAGCGCATTCATCTTGCGACGCAACGTTTCCGGAATGGCGCGACAATTTATCGCCGGAAAAAATTGCCAAGATGTAATGAAAACGTTGCGCAAGCGCCGCGCACGAAAAATCGGTTTCACCGTCGATCTTTTGGGCGAAGCCATCGTGAGCGAAAAGGAAGCTGACGAGTATGCTGAGCGCTGTCTTGATTTGCTTGATTGCCTCGCCCGGGAAACGCGAGGCTGGACCAATCCACTCGAAAAAAATTCGGGGCTTTTTCCGGTTGTAAATCTTTCTGTGAAAATCTCCGCGCTCTATTCGCAGATGAATCCGGCCGATCCAGCGGATGCCATTGCGCATCTTGCGCCGAAGCTGCGACCGATCCTAAGCCGCGCCCGCGAACTCGGTGCGTTCATCAATTTCGATATGGAAAGTTACGCGCACAAAAATATAACGCTCGAGCTGTTCAAAACGATCTTCACCGAAGCAGAATTCAAGGACTGGCCGCACGCCGGCATTGTCATTCAAGCTTATCTGCGGGATGCCGAAACCGATTTGCGCAGTCTGATCGACTGGGGCCGAGCACGCGGCACGCGTTTCACGGTGCGGCTGGTGAAAGGCGCGTATTGGGATTACGAAACAATAAAATCGCGACAGAATGGCTGGAATTGCCCCGTTTATTTTCAGAAGCCGGAGAGTGACGTAAATTTCGAAGCACTCTCGCGCGTGCTCTTGGAAAACGAATCGATCGTTACCGCTGCGTTTGGATCACACAATGTTCGCAGCATCGCGCACGCGCAGGCGTTCGCGGACGAACTCGGAATTGATCGCAGCCGTTTCGAGTTTCAACTATTGTATGGGATGGCAGGGCCGATCAAACGCGCCCTGGTCGAAATGGGTTATCGCGTTCGCGAATACTGCCCGGTCGGGGAATTGCTCCCTGGAATGTCCTATTTCGTGAGGCGGTTGCTTGAGAACACATCGAATGAAGGATTTTTACGCGCGAAATTTTCGGAGAATGTTTCTGCAGAGGAATTGCTGCGTGATCCAAAAGAACTCGTCAGGCAAAACCGCGCCCAGCTGCCCGAGACCACGATCCCGGCTATTACCGAAGATCGACATCATAAAAATGGCGCTTCCATTGAATCTCCACCCGGCGATATTTACGAAAACTCACCGCTTGTGAATTTCGTTTATCAAGAGAGCCAGGAAAAAATGCGCACCGCATTGCGTGAAGTGCACAATCGCTTCGGTGAAAAATATCCACTGGTCATCGGGGGCGAAAAGGTTTGGACGGACAAACTTACGCCTTCAGTCAATCCCAGCGCGCCGAAGGAGGTCGTCGGTTACGTGGCGGAAGCGGGAATTCCAGAAGCTGAGCGTGCCGTCAAAGCTGCCCGCACGGCATTTGATAAATGGAGCCGGACGCCCTCTGAAGAGAGAGCTCGCTTGCTTGAACGCGCTGCGGCGATCATGGACCGGAGGCGTTACGAGCTTTCCGCACTCGAGGTTTTCGAAGTCGGCAAACCGTGGGCCGAAGCAGATGGCGACATTCGCGAGGCGGTGGATTTCTGCCGCTTCTACGCAGGGCAAATGCGGCAGATCGGGCGACCGCGGCTAACCCAGCATGTTCCCGGCGAAGAAAGTTATCAGCACTACTGGCCACGTGGAGTCGCCCTGGTGATTGCACCGTGGAATTTTCCGATCGCCATTCTTTGCGGAATGGTTTCCGCCGCGCTGGTCACTGGCAATACGGTGATTATGAAGCCGTCGGAGCAGTCGATCATCTGCGGCGCGATGCTGATGGAGATTTTCCAGGAAGCTGGCGTGCCGGCCGGCGTCTTGAATTTTTTATCGGGCCGCGGCTCGGTCATCGGCGCGCACGTTGTCGATCACAAAGATATCGATCTCATCGCTTTCACCGGCTCACGCGAAGTCGGGCTGAGGATTTGGGAATCGGCCGGCAAAACGCTTCCCGGTCAACGCGAACTGAAGCGCGTCGTTTGTGAGATGGGTGGCAAAAATCCGGTGATCATCGATTCTGACGCCGATCTAGATGAAGCGATCGTCGATTCAACTTATTCCGCGTTCGGCTATCAGGGACAAAAATGCTCGGCTCTCTCGCGCCTGATCCTTCTCGACGAAAATTACGATCGCGTGATGGAGCGTTTACTTTCTGGAGCAGCCAGTTTGCGGGTCGGCAATCCGGAAGAACCAGGGATGATGGTTGGCCCGGTGATTGACGAGGCCGCGTACAAACGCATTCTCGAATACATCGAGATTGGCAAAAGCGAGGCAATTCTCGCCTATCAAGCTAAGGAGGTGCCACCGGAAGGTTATTTCATCCCGCCGACAATTTTCGCCGGCGTGAAGCCAAACATGCGAATCGCGCGCGAAGAAATCTTCGGCCCGGTGCTCAGCGTCATTAAGGTGCGCGATCTCGATGAGGCGTTCGATGTTGCGAACGGCACCGATTACGCGCTTACAGCCGGATTTTTTTCGCGCAGCCCGGCAAATATCGAGCGCGCCAAAGCGCAGATTGAAGCGGGCAATGTCTACATCAATCGGTCGTGCACAGGCGCCGTCGTCGGGCGGCATCCGTTCGGCGGTTTCAAAATGAGCGGCGGCGGCACTAAGGCTGGAGGCGCTGATTATCTGCTGCAGTTTTTATTGCCGCGCGTCGTGACCGAAAATATCGTGCGCCACGGTTTCGCCCCCGAAAAGACGCCGGAATATCGAGATGAGTTTCTTTGGCCGAAACGATAGGCGCAAGGGAGATCGACATCCTGACTTAGATCGACCACGATTCAGCTAGGGTCGGCCCTTATTCAGCAATTTCACGACGGTCACCACCATGTAGATCACCGGCCAGGCCGAGGTCGCAACGATAAGCGCGAACACCGCCATCTCCTTAGCGCGTTCACGTGCTGCTTCGATCCGGAATTCACGGCCCAAATTGTAAAAATTCCGGAATTCCGATCTGCTGTCGCCATCGTCAGGCGATGCATAGCCGCGCCATTCGCCAAAGCCTGAATGAAAGAAATAATCGGTCTGCGGAAAATGCCTCTTACCGGCAGCGGAGTGAAACATCGGTTTCATCGCCTGTGAGCCACAGCTTTCGTTCGAGCGAAAGATGCCACATTGCCTGCGAATGAAAAGCGGCAATCTGATCAGTGATTCATCCAATCGACGATCTTGTCGTGCCCGGTGTTGAGTACGCTCACGTGGTCGGCGCCGTCGATGGCGAAGAATTCCACAAACGGAAACTCACGGGCGAGCTCGCGACCCATCTCGACGGGAATATCGTGATCAGCCGTGCCATGAAAGATTCCGATACGCGTCTTCGGGTTGTACCTGGCAATTCGGGCAAGATTTTCCCGGTTATCGTAGTTTTCGCGGAGTAATCGCGCCAACTGCCGCCCAACTACCCTCGCTGCTTCTTCGCGCAACGTCGTAAAAGGCGAGATGGCCACTACCCGTTCGACCCGATGACGCGTGGCAAAATCGAGCGCGACCGCCGCGCCTAACGAATGCCCGATCGCGCAAACCGTGAGCCGCTCCTCCGGCATATGCAACCGCTCCTCGAGCGCGCGCACCGCGGCGTCAGCCGAAGCCCGCGTGCTGTCGATCATCGCGTAGCCCCCGTTTTTGCCGTAGCCGGGATAATCCACCAGGAGAAAAGCGTCGTCGTTAACCGGATAATTTACGAGGATGTTTGCCAGCCAATCCAGCGCGAGCGAGCCATTCCCGCAAAACGCGATCCAGAGGCGCTTCGGCAATACATCTCTGCTTGGAATGTAAAACGCCGAGCATTTTCCGGCTGACACGATGTAGTTAACTTCGACCCCATTCGCCGGAAGCTTGACTCCGTAACGCGAATCGTACGGCCGCGGATGATAAACCATCGCGTGCTGCCGAAAGAAAAGAAACGAAGGAACCGCGAGCACCATTAAGAAGAACCCAATCAGAATGCAAAACCAGCGCGCCGCAATTCGCCTTTGACCACGTTTACGAGGCATTTCGCGATCAAGAAGATGCAATCAATGCGATAGCGCAAATCGATTCCGCTGATATCGAATATCGATTTATCCGATACCGGTTCTGGCACGGATTCAATGCAGCGTGCCGGAAAACTGCGACGAACTTATTGCCAATGACCGGCGATCCATACCCAGCCGCCGGCCCTACGAACCCAATGACCTTCTACCCACACAGCGGCCGGCCTTGGTCGCACCGCCCAACTGCCAGGTACCCACACATAATCGACTCCGGTCCACCGCCAATAACCACGTGTCCAGACATACCCCGGCCCCGGGGGCACCGTTTGCGTTTCGACCCGAACGGCGGGCGGAGTCCTGGTCACCACCACCTCCCGGGCTGGGCCAGTTGTTGTCACTTCTTGCGTGGTTGTCGTCGTGGTCACCGTCGTTGGTTCCTCGGCGCAGCCGACGAAGAAAAACAGGGCCAGCGCCAATGCATAAACGCCTTTTCTCATATAAGCCTCCTCGCCATGGATTCGTTTCGCACCCCCCCCTCGGCTTTGTTCAAATCAGCGATAGCGATTTTTCTCTGCACGTAATCGATGGCGAAAAAGAAATTCCGATCCGATGATCAAGGATGCTTTACGTTGTGGCGACCCCAATCGGTAACCTTTCGGACATCACACTTCGTGCGCTCGAGGTGTTGAAATTAGTCGATCTAATCGCCGCTGAAGACACGCGCCACTCCGGAGTCTTGCTAAAGCATTTCGAAATCAAAAAAACGCTCGTCAGTTATCATGAGCACAATGAAGCCATGCGCACCGCGCAACTCGTCGAGCGACTCGTGGCAGGCAAAGACATCGCCCTTATCACCGACGCCGGAACGCCCGGAGTCTCGGATCCCGGCGCACGATTGATTCGTGAATGTATCAAACGTGACCTGCCATTCACGATCATCCCGGGACCGTCGTCGATCTTAACCGCACTCATCGGTTCTGGATTCTCGAGCCAGAAATTTTTCTTCGCTGGATTTCTCCCGGTCAAAAGCGGACAGCGCAAACGTGAGTTGCACGCAGCCGCCGGGCGTGACGAAACGACGATTTTTTTTGAATCCCGATACCGCCTCGCAAAAACGCTCAAAGCCTGTTTGGACGTCATGCCAGGTCGGCAGATCTGCGTCGCCCGCGAGCTCACCAAAAAATTCGAAGAATTCCGGCGTGGTACAGCCAGTGAGCTTCTCGCGCACTACGAGGCGCATGTGCCCAAAGGTGAGATTGTCCTTTTGATTTCTGAACGGTAAGAGCGGTCCATTGGACTGTCTCGCGCGCACCATTGCAGTTCACTTTGTCCAGACGACTGAGGTCAATCATTACCTAGCTGAGTTCCAGCGAACGCTTTCCGCTTGTCAAAGGAGCGTATCTGTGTGAATTTGCGCGGCTTTTTCCCCAGAGAATTCTCCTTCGTTATGGCTTACGCAATTATCAAGACTGGTGGTAGACAGTATCGGGTCGTCGAGGGCGACACGATCGATGTCGATCTTTTGGACGCGGAAGTGGGAAAAACCACCACGTTTGGCGACGTGTTATTGCACGCCGATGGCGACAGGCTCACGCACGGTGATCCACTAATCTCTGGCGCGAAGGTGACGGCCGAAGTAGTTGAGCAACGGAAAGACAAAAAAGTCGTCGCGTTCAAATTCAAACGGCGTAAGGGTTACCATCGTACGGTAGGACATCGGCGAAAGCTAACGCGAGTGAAGATCAAAAGCATCACCGTCAGTGGCACAAAATCGAAGAGGACCTAACGTCGAACATCCGACGCTCAACATTCAACATCGAATCGAGAAATGGCTCATAAAAAAGGACAAGGCAGTGTAAAGAACGGGCGCGACAGTGTCAGCAAGCGACTGGGTGTGAAAAAATTTGGCAGCGAGATGGTTGTTGCTGGCAACATTATTATTCGTCAGCGCGGAACCAAATTTTTGCCTGGGAAAAATGTGGGGCTCGGACGCGATTACACGATTTTTGCACTGGTGAATGGAAACGTGCGCTTCGATCGCGCTGGCCGCCGGGTAAATGTCGATCCTGTCGCTGCTGGAAAATAGGAGCTGATTCTACTTTCCGGCTTCGACGAGGTTGCGGTATAAACGGATTTCGCTCATGAGGTACAACACGTTTATCCTCTTTGGCGCGCCTGGCAGCGGCAAAGGGACGCAGGGTAAAACGCTCGGTACGATCCCGCGCTTCTATCATTGCGCCTGTGGCGATGTATTTCGCTCGATCGATACCCGCACGAAAGTGGGTAAAGCCTTCCTCGATTACTCGAGCAAAGGCCAGCTCGTGCCAGACGAGATCACAGTCGAGCTCTGGCGGGAGGCGATTGAGGCAGCGGTAGACGCACACAAGTTTAAGCCGGACATCGATACGCTCGTTCTTGACGGTATCCCCCGAAACATCGGGCAGGCGAAGGTCATGGAGGATATGATCGATGTAAAAAAAGTGTTTCATCTCGCGTGCCCGAGCCGCGAGACGCTTTTTGCTCGCTTAAAAAAGCGCGCGTTAAAAGACAACCGCCTCGACGACGCAAACGAACAAGTGATCCAGCGCCGCCTCGATACCTACGAAGCGGAATCGAAGCCCGTGCTTTCATATTATCCGAAAGAGATGGTCACGGTGGTTGACGCGACGCAGTCGCCCTCGAAAGTGTTGTTTGATATCCTCGCCAGTATGAACGGCGTGGATGCTCAGCATGAGCCAGCAACAGTTTGAAAATTTCACTGCCTCGAGCCTCTATTGCGAGAAATGCAAAACCGCGATGCCGGTGCGAGAGCGGTTGCTTTTAGTCCTGCCTGACCGCGAGATTTTCGATTATCTTTGTACCGGTTGCGGATCGTCGGTCGGCCAACGTGAAGTCACTGCTGGCGATAAATTGATGGCGCGGGCGATGGCTAGGCGTCGTCCGCGGCGCGCGTCGCCGCAAACGCTTCTTCATTAAGGAGCGATGCGCGTCGTCTTCATCGGCACGGGAGAAATCGGCGTGCCGACGCTCCACGCCTTGCTGGGATCGGAAGAGCATCAGCTCGCGGCAGTCGTTACGCAGCCGGACAAACCGGTTGGGCGCGAGCAGCGAATTGAACCCTCACCCATTAAAAAGGCGCTTGCCGGAACCAAGATACCGATCTTGCAACCAGCGCGGATTAAAGATCGACAATCAATCGAAGAGATCAGTGCGCGGTCGCCGCAGGCGATCATCGTCATGGCTTACGGACAGATTTTGCCGCGTGGGATCCTTGAGACTCCCCGCGTCGCTTGTTTGAACTTGCATGCTTCGTTGCTCCCACGACATCGCGGCGCGGCACCCATTCAAGCCGCAATTGCATCCGGCGACCCCGAAACAGGCATTACGGTGATGTACATGGATGAAGGTCTCGACACAGGCGATATTCTATTGCAACGCAAGATCGACATTTTGCCGACGGAGACCGGCGGATCGCTGCACGATCGGCTGGGACAAATTGCCCCGGACGCGTTACTCGAGTCTTTGCAACTGCTTGCGAAAGAAATTGCGCCGCGCATACCCCAGAATAATGCGCTCGCCACGTATGCGCCGAAATTGAATCGTAATGATGGCAAAATTGATTGGTCGCAACCGGCTGACATACTCGAAAGAAAAATTCGCGCCTTTAATCCATGGCCGGGTGCGTTTACCACCGTTACCGCAAAATCGGGCAAACCGCGTAATTTAAAAATATTTTCCGCCTCAATTGTCGATCTTGTGGGCGAAGCGGGCGAAATATTGCAGACAGGGAAGAGAGGCCTAGTGATTGCAGCAAGTGACCGCGCCCTTTCGTTGGAAGAGGTGCAGCCTGAAGGGAAGCGGCGGATGACCTCGGCGGAATTCCTACACGGATTTGAGGCGGCCTCGTGGGGATGAATTGGCCGGGAGTCCGTGCCACTGCATTTTGCTTTCAAAACGAGGTCGGGTTCTGTTTGATGATTTTGCGCATCATGAAAACGGAAGCGCCAGCTTACAAACGTATTGTCCTCAAATTGAGCGGCGAAGCGCTGCGAGAGCGTGGCGCACGGGAGAATATCTCGCCGGCGGTCGTGCGCGAGATTGCCGAACGCATCAAAGATGTGCGCGACCTTGGGGTGCAAGTCTCGGTAGTGATCGGCGGCGGTAACATCTGGCGCGGCCTCTCCGCAGCCGATCGCGGCATGGATCGCACGACCGCGGATTACATGGGCATGCTCGCCACCGTGATCAACGCGCTGGCTTTGCGGAGCACGCTCGCCGAGATGGGCGTTGAGACCCGCGTGCAAACTGCCATCGAAATGAAAAACGTAGCCGAGCCGTTCATTCTCGGTCGCGCTATCCGACATCTCGAACTTGGCCGAGTGGTTATATTTGCAGCCGGCACCGGGAATCCATATTTTTCAACCGATACGACCGCAGCGCTGCGCGCCAGCGAGATTCGCGCCGATGTCATCCTGAAAGCCACGAAAGTAGATGGTGTTTACGATCGCGACCCGAACACCGATGCAAATGCGCGGCTCTACGAACGCATTACTTTCACCGAAGCGCTCATGAAACGATTGCAGATCATGGATTCGACTGCGTTTAGTCTTTGCATGGATAACAAGATTCCGATCGTGGTTTTTGATATGAATAAGCCTAGCAACATTCGAGATGCCGTGCTCGGGCGAAAAGTCGGAACACTCATTTGCGATGAACCGCAACCGAAGTAGAAATTTAGCCGCATGAGCAGAGACGACATTCTTCTCGAAGCCGAGATGTCGATGGAAAAAAGCGTCGACTATATGGTGCACGAATTTGCCGCTGTTCGCACCGGCAAAGCGTCACCCGGGCTCGTCGAGAATGTCGATGTTGCCGCGTACGGATCGACCATGAAGTTGAAGCAGCTTGCCTTGATCACGACGCCCGAGCCGCGTTTACTCGTCGTTCAGCCGTTTGATGCCAGTACTGTGCAAGACGTTGAGAGGGCGCTCAAGGAATCCAAGATCGGGATCACGCCGAACGTCGATGGAAAGATTATTCGGCTCCCGATTCCTGAGTTGTCGGAAGAGCGGCGCAAGGATCTTGTCCGCTCACTCGGTAAAATGGCGGAGGAAGCCCGGGTACGCGTTCGGGCGAACCGACGCACGGCGCTCGATGAGGTGAAAAAACTCAAAGCCAGCGGCGAATTAAGCGAAGACGGATTGCACGATTTGGAAACCGAAGTGCAAAAGCTGACCGATCGCTTTGTCAAGTCCGTGGACGACCATCTCAAGCACAAAGAAGCTGAGATCATGAAGGTGTGATCGCGCGCAAGATATCGACAATCGCTGCAGCGGCGGTCTGTGACCGTCAAAATTAAAATTAATTTAAGAGCTAACAGCTCCCACAGAGCCCGCTACAACCGCACCAGATCGACCAGGAACTGGCACCAAAGATAAATCATCCCGCGCCAGGAATATTTTACATCGCCTGCCGCGGTCTGCTTGAGCACGCCCTTGGCGATGTTATGCGCGATTTGATCGCGCAGATCGTTTTCTATTTCCGTTTCGATACGCTCTTCATCCAACGTATCGATCGCGTCTGCTTTCACGCCGTTTCGGCGGAGGAACTCGCGATGGCTTTGATAAAGCCGCCAAAAGGATTGATCCGGTCGCTGACGGTTAATCCGAAACTGAGGAGTCACTTTCAGCCCATACGAGAGCGGGTAATTCCAGGTCGTCCAAATCGTCCCGCCCTTCGCGCGCGATGAAATTCGCAGATAATAAAACGAGAGATCATGCTGCTCGTTCAGACAAATCGCGGCCTGCGCTCGGTCTTCCTCCTTGTAAAACAAACGGAAAAACTGGCGGTAATCCTCCCAGTCCCACCCAGCGTCGCCCACCTGCACAAAACCTTCGTCCTCGATCTCGCGCGTAATCTCGCTTAGCGCAGGAAAACTATCTGACGACGGCGCATTTTTTGGCCGCAGCTGTTTTTCCTTCGGCAAGCGAAGCGCGCGTATGCGCGTGAGAATTTCAAGCCACGGTAGAAAGAGCCAGCTCACCGCGGCGGCCAAACCAAGCACCCAGCTGCCGGATATAAAAAAGATCGCGAGAAATGACGCGATAATAATACCGAGCGCGCCCGCTTTTTGTGAATACGAGTTTTGAAAACTGCGCAGAGCGACGCTGAGCATCGCCACGCCGAGCGTTAAAAAAACACCAAAGAGCATTAGGGATCGATCTGGTGCTCGTTCAGAAATTTCTCGAGTTGATCGGTATCGAAATTGGCCAGAACCCTGTCGCCCGCCACGAATGTCGGGACATAAGTTTGCTCGGAAAGCTTTTTCATCTCTTCGTAGGCGTGTCGATCTTTGCCGACATCAACGACATCGAAACGATAGCCTTTCTCGGTGAGATAATCCTTCGCGTCAATGCACCAGGAGCACCATTGGCGACTGTAAAGCCTTAATTCCATCGAAACGCGGTAATAAACTGTCCCTTTCGAGCGCGTCAACCTAGCACCGGCGTTTCAGTAAGACTTCGCCCAGATCACACGGCACGAACTCGGTTTGCCTGTGAAAATACACTTTCCAGACTCAGAGGAATTGTCGAGCGGAATAACCCGAATCGTGACTTTGAGATCGTTCTTGATTTGTTCTTCAACCTCGCGAGAGCCATCCCAGTGTGCGAGGGCAAAGCCACCGTGAATTTCGGGTTTGGTCGCGTCTCTGGGCGTAAAGAAATCGTAGAACTCGTCTTTGGAATCGATGACGCGTGTATGTTGGTCGCGGAATTTCTTCGCGCGCTCCAAAAGGTTGCGCTGGATTGAGTCAAGAACCTCGGCCGAGTGCGAAACGAACTCCTGCATCGATATAGACTCTTTCATTTTCGTTGCCTGATCGCGGCGGCTCATCGTCACCTTGGCTGATTCGAGATCCCGCGGACCAATCTCGACACGAAGGGGCACGCCTCTCTTGATCCACTCCCAATTCTTTACCCCGCCTCCGAGGTCGCGCCGATCGACTTCTACTTCAATCGGAACATCCACATATCGAATTTCGCGCAACTGTTTGGCGAGTTTGTCACAAGCTTCGAGCACCGCACCCCGTGTTTCTTGCTTTGGCGTGATGGGCAGGATCACGACCTGCGTTGGCGCGATACGCGGCGGCAAGACAAGACCATCGTCGTCTCCGTGCGCCATCACCAAGGTGCCGAGGAGACGCGTGCTCATGCCCCAGCTAGTGGTCCAGCCGAATTCCTGTTTGCCTTCACGGTTCTGAAATTGAATCCCGCTCGCACGTGCAAAATTTTGGCCAAGAAAATGCGAGGTACCGGCCTGGATCGCCTTTCGGTCTTGCACCATCGCTTCAATCGACAAGGTTTGCACTGCCCCCGGAAAACGTTCGCTCTCCGATTTTTCGCCGCTGAAAATCGGAACAGCTAGATAGTCGTGCACGAAACGCCCATAAACTTCGAGCATCTGCTTCGTCTCCGCCCACGCCTCGGCTTCAGTTTCGTGAACAGTGTGCCCTTCCTGCCAGAGAAACTCGGTCGTGCGCAGGAACAGGCGGGGCCGCATTTCCCACCGGACAACGTTCGCCCATTGATTAATCAGAATGGGAAGATCGCGATACGATTGCACCCACTTTGCGTAACTGGCGCCGATAATTGTTTCGGAAGTCGGCCGGATCACCAGCGGCTCAGTCAACGCGCTCGACGGCCTTAACTTTCCGTCGGCATCGGCTTCGAGGCGGCTATGCGTGACGACTGCGCATTCTTTTGCAAAGCCTTTGACGTGCTCCGCCTCCTTCGCGAAATAACTCAGCGGAATCAAAAGTGGAAAGTATGCGTTGCGGTGGCCCGTCGCGCGGAACATCGCGTCGAGGTGCCGCTGCATATTCTCCCAGATGCCGTAGCCCCACGGG
Source organism: Verrucomicrobiota bacterium (assembly GCA_003218815.1). Classification (GTDB taxonomy): domain Bacteria; phylum Verrucomicrobiota; class Verrucomicrobiia; order Chthoniobacterales; family UBA10450; genus Udaeobacter. The sequence continues at coordinate 8,335 of QHON01000171.1, read as the reverse complement.
CGGATCACCATGCAGCCCCGCACGTCCGAAGGCTCAGCCAGCTCGGCTGCACGAATCACTTGTTGATACCATTCAGGAAAATCTTCGTCGCGCCGCGGCATAATAGCGGTTTTGCTGGAAGAATTTGCGGGTTCTGCCATGCGAGGAGGGGAACAATTAAACTCCGACGATACAAATGACCAGTAACCATTTGCTGCCAGCAGCTAAAAATTCGTCCGCTGAACACTTTGGCGGGCAAGGTTTATCTCGCCAATGAGGGGGCCGGCCGAAAAACCTTTCCCCCTTGGCGCAGCGGGATCACTCACTGGCGGAAAGAGGTGAAAACCCGACCGCGCCAAACAAAGTGGAAAGAGCGGGTCAGCTCGCCCGAGTATTTGACACTCCATAGCACGTCCCGTAGTTTTCGTGCCTTTTCCGCTCTAATGAAGACCTTTTCCGCCAAAGCCCACGACGTCCAACGCAAATGGTGGGTAATCGATGCCAAAAACCAGGTGCTCGGTCAAGTCGCGGCAAAGGCCGCCAACTTATTGCGCGGAAAAGAGAAGACGATTTTCACCCCGCATGTCGATACGGGTGATTTTGTGGTTGTCATTAACGCTGAGAAAGTGCGACTGACCGGAAAAAAAGAAGAGCAGAAAAGGTACATGAGTTTTTCAGGATACGTGGGTGGTCACAAATCAGAGAATGTCCGGGCGCGGCGTGTTCGCCATCCGGAATTGCTGGTTGAGCGGGCTGTGCGTGGAATGATTCCGCACAATCGGCTCGGTCGCGCAGTTTATCGAAAATTGAAGGTCTACCGCGGCGAATCTCACCCGCATACCGCGCAACAGCCGCAGGCCGTTAAACTTATCTAACCACTAATCTTATGCCGCAAATCCAGGAATTTATTGCCACCGGTCGCCGTAAGACGTCGGTCGCGCGCATCCGCATGATGCCGGGTACAGGCAAGATCGACATCAATGGGCGCAGCTTTGACGACTACTTTCCTACCGGGCCATTGCAGAACGTGGTGCTGCAACCGCTTCAAACAGCAAAGCTCGTCAATGCCTACGACCTCTCGATCAACGCGAGTGGTGGTGGCGCGAGCGGACAGGCCGGGGCGGTGCGGCTCGCGATTTCGCGCGCACTCCTTCAAGTGGATGCTAATTTGCGCGGCACGCTGAAGGCCGACGGTTTGCTCCGGCGAGACCCGCGCATGAAAGAGCGAAAAAAATCCGGCCAACCCGGCGCGCGGAAACGTTTCCAGTTCTCGAAACGATAATCGACGGTTCGCTTTAATACCGGCCCTACCAGCCGTAATCAAACGCGGAGGCGACACGCCTGCCTATGCAGCTCTATTTCGGCTTCGGACTGTTCGGAGATAGCGCAGCCGCTGGCGTTGAGCTCGGCACAGCCAAAAATGGCGGGATTGGCTGCGCCGGTGGTAGCTGCGATGAGGCGGTCGGTTTGAACAAGCGCAATTCCTGGGCCGCCTCGCCGGCCCAAAAACTCTCCCGGTAACGCGTTAAGATCGTCTCGCAGACGCGTCGCGCTTCCTCAATTCGGTTTTTGGACTTCAAAAGGTAGACTTGTGAAAGCAACGCCAGCGGCGCATTGAAATTGTTAGGATAAATCGATGCGATCTGCTGGTAGATCGACAACGCTTCATCGTTTTTTCCCATTGACTCCAGGTTGGCCGCCATCGCCATTTTTGCCGTGCTCACGAACTCGTGATTCGGATTCTTGTTGATGAAAACCTGAAGCGTCGCGGTCGCTTCCGTAAACTTCCTTTGATTGCGCTGAGCCTCGGCAAGCAGAAGACAAGCATCCGCACTTGCCGGCGTGTTCGGATAGTTCACAATCACCTCTTGATACGCTTCCGCGCTCTTTGCACGGGCCAACAAAGCCGACGCCGCTGCAGCTCGGCGATCCGAATAAAAGCGATAACCTGCGAAACCGAGGATGGCGAGCACGGCGATGATTAACACTGCGATGATCTCAGTTTTGAATCGCTCCCAAAAGACGCGCGTTTCTAGCGCTGCATCTCGGGAAGAAGGCGTGGCCGTCGGCATAAACTCGATATTAACTGCTACTTTCGGCGATTCGAACCGTGCGAGCGTCGTCTTATGCCATGCGAGGCTTTTTTGCGCAAGCACTACGCGGTCGTTCGTTCGCTTGATTGGGAAGCCGCCGAGGTCATACCGCGGCTGTCGAAATAATCATATAGACAATCACAGCCACAGCAGCGGTCAGAATAATGGCGGTGATTGCAATGACCATGCGCGGATCGGCTTGAATCCTGCCCCGTTCGATTGCCCGATTGACCACGCGATATCGCCACGCCGCGAAAGCCGTAAGCATGCCTCCTAGGCCGATCATGCATTCCCCCAGCGCTTCAGAGATGCCGGTGTGGCGTATGCGGATGGTTGAACCAACGCCGGAAGACATCTCGCGCATCCAAAGGCTGAATCGCGCAATCACAAACCCCAAACTCATCACAGCGATGCTGGTCCGCACCCAGGCAAGAAACGTTCGCTCGTTCGCGAGAATCTCAGCTTCGATCTTGTCCGGGTCGAGCCGCCCCTTTTCGTGTTGAGCATTCGTCATCTCGTTGGAGTGGTCGTCCATTTATCACTTCGCTTCGCGACTCGCGCCCGGCCTTGCGCGCAGTGTCGCGGAATGTGTTAACTCTACGACATGAACCTATGGCAAGAATATTGGACCCCGGTCCGCGTGTTTCTCGGCCTCGGCGCCGAACCGCAGACACTCACCTTCGTGCAAATTTCACTGCGCGGAATCATCGTTTTCATGTTCACGCTTTTGATGGTGCGAATCAGTGCGCGCCGATCGCTCGCACGCCGCACCGTTTTCGACAGCGTGTTTCTAGTGATCCTCGCCTCGGTGCTCGCACGCGCAATCAATGGATCAGCGGATCTGCTCCCGACAGTCGGCGGCGGGTTTGCGATGGTTGCATTTCATCGATTGCTGGCCTGGATTGCCTACTATTCGCATGGCTTCGGCAATCTCATCAAAGGCACAGAGGAAGTTCTCATCCACGACGGACAATTGGTGGATCGAGGGTTGCGTACTAACCACGTCACGAGACACGATCTCGAGGAAGATTTGCGACTCGAGTTGCACTCTGCCGACTTCAAGCGGATCCAAAGCGCACGCCTCGAACGCAGCGGTGGAATTAGCTTCATTTGCAAATAATCACGCAGCCTGAATTTCGATATTGGACGTTGAGGGCCTGCCACGCCGTCGCCTTGCGAAGGCGGGTTCGGTGTTCGACGTTTGCCTGATGCAACCGCACGACAAACTCTTCACCCCAGGTCCTGTCGAGGTCTCCCCGAAAACGTGGGCAGCATTCTCGCGGCCGATGATCAGCCATCGCGGAGACGATTTTAAAAACCTTTACCGCGCGATTCACCCAGGTCTTCAGAAATTATTCAATACGAATCAGCCGGTTTTTCTATCCACGTCCTCGGCGTGGGGCGTGATGGAAGCATCAATCCGCAACCTGGTCGGTCGCGGCGTGGTCAATTGCATGTGCGGCGCCTTTTCCGACAAATGGTTCGACGTCGCCAAGCGCTGCGGCAAAAACGCCGAGCCATTGCAGGTCGATTGGGGGAAACACATCGATCACAAAGCAGTGGATCGACATCTAGCGACCGGAAAGTTTGATACCGTCACCTTGGTTCACAATGAAACTTCGACCAGTGTGATGAATCCGCTTGGCGAAATCTGCGGCGTCCTCGCGAAATACCCCGACGTGGTCCTTATCCTGGACACCGTCTCATCGTTCTCCGGAATCAAAATCGACATGGATGCGCTCGGCATCGACGTCATGCTCACCGGCGCGCAGAAAGCGCTCGCACTGCCGCCCGGCTTCTCGCTCTTTTCAGTTTCCGAAAAGGGATTCGCGCGAGCCGAGAAAATTCCGAACCGCGGCTTCTATTTCGATTTTCTCGAGTTCAAAAAACAGCAAAAAGAATGGGTGACGCCAAGCACACCAAGCATCGCGCATATTCACGCGCTGCAATCAAAGCTCGACGAAATTTTCGAAGAAGGGCTCGAAACGCGCTTCGATCGACATGCCCGCACCAATGCGCTCGTCCACGATTGGGTGAAACGAACCGGATTCGATTTCTTTGCCGAAGAAGGTTACCGCTCAAAGACACTCACTTGCGTGAAAAACAACCAAGGCATCGACGTTTTGGAACTGGCGAAAAAACTGCGCGGAAAACATCATCTCGTCATCGATCCCGGCTACGGTAAAATTCAGGGCAAAACCTTCCGCCTCTCCAATATGGGCGACGAAACCGAAGAGACAGTTACGCGTTTGCTGCACTGTCTCGATGATTGTTTGTGAAAGTGTGCTTTTGAGTTGGTTGAGTGATCGCGGTAAATCTGTGACCCAAGAATTAGGCACGTGGTTTCGTGCGCTTTTCATATTCGAGGGCGGCAAGTCGAATCCTATCAGCGCAGTCAACACTAGATCCAGCGCCGGACACGGCGTTTGTAGTTGAGATATTCCTTTCCGAACTTGCGCTCGAGATAGCGTTCTTCGCGCGTGATGACGATGCGATCGATCAGGACTAGGCCGATGGGCCCGGCGAGGAGCATTCATGCGGAATCCACCAGGATCGCCAGCCCAAGGGTCCACAAAGCGAAACCGATGGACATCGGGTTGCGGGTGAAGCCATACAGTCCGTGCGCGACGATGCGCGTGCTCGGATTGAACGGGATAGGATCAGTGCCGGCGCGCTTCTACGTAATAAATCCGCCAATGTTCAGCGCAATTCCGGCGACGAAAAACAGCGCTCCAAATGTCCATCGGACCGCTCCATGCACGAAGCTGGTCGGAACAAACCATTCGAGCGCAAGAGACGCGAGGATCGGCAGGACGAATAGAAGCGGCGGCGCAATGGGAACGCCAGGGTGATCTTCTTCAGGCGGCAGTTCGGAACGCATCGGCTTGATCGAGACGAATCTTAATCGCGAAATGGTCGGGCGCGATGCGAATTAAAAAGCCAACGACGCCTTCGCTTCCGAAAGCGCTTCCAGTTCGAGTTTTGCTCGCAACCATCGCAGCGTAGCTTCAACGCTGTCCTTCATCTTTATCCTTGTTTATGCCTGCGATCGAAGCATCTGGATTAACCAAAATCTATCGGACTTACCGCAAGGAGCGCGGCCTTTGGGGTTCGATCAAAGGTTTGATAAAGCGCCGCCACGATGAAACGCGGGCGGCAGACGATGTTTCGTTTCAAATCGAGCAAGGCGAGTTTGTTGGCTTTCTCGGCCCGAACGGCGCAGGTAAAACCACCGTCCTCAAGATGCTTTCGGGGTTGTTGAATCCGACTTCAGGTGATGCGCGCGTGCTCGGCTTCGTTCCCTGGGAACGGCGCAACGAAATGAAGCGGCAGTTCAGTCTCGTGATGGGTCAGAAGAATGCGCTCTGGTGGGACCTGCCCGCTCAGGAATCGCTCGAGCTCAATCGCGCCATCTATGGAATCGATCGCATGCGCTTTAAACAGGTCGTCGACGGATTATCGGAGCTTCTTGAAGTCCAGGACAAAATGAATGTGATGGTGCGCGAATTGTCCTTAGGCGAACGAATGAAGATGGAGCTCATCTCCGCGCTCATTCATCAGCCGCGTGTTCTTTTTCTCGATGAGCCGACCATTGGACTCGATGTCGTCAGTCAAAAGCGCGTTCGCGAATTTCTACGCATCTATAATGAGGAGCATCGTATCGTTACGCTGCTGACGAGCCATTACATGCAGGACATCGAAGAACTCTGCGATCGCGTTCTTATCATTGATCACGGCAAAATCTTTTTCGACGGACCACTCACAAAGATTATCGATCGGTTCTCCGGCTACAAACTTGTCAGTCTGACCTTCGAGAAAGAGGCTACGCGCGACTTTTCAGCATTTGGCGAAGTGATCGAACAAACGCCGGTTTCTATCCAATTGAAGGTGCCGCGCGGAAAAGTCACTGAGACATGCCGACAACTTCTCGAAGCTTGTTATGTCAGCGACATCAATGTCCAAGAAGTGCCCGTCGAAGAAGTGATCCGCCAGCTTTTTGGTGAGCGAGCTGGCAAAGCCAGTTCGGAACGAGACGGTCAAAACTGACCGAAGCTTGCCAAAATGCTTTTTTTCATCGCGTCTGCAAATGACGGGTATCGCGGTGTCCAGCCAAGCTTGCGCAGTTTTGCATTGCTCACACGTTTATTGCTGTCGCCGCGCTTATATCGCCGCGTCGATTTTCCGACAGACGGAAGTGGACGATTCAATTTCTCCGCCAACCAGCGGTAACATTCGCTTTGTCGAATCGGCTGGTCGTCAACCACGTTATAAATTTGTTTTTCTTGAGGTTGTCGATCTAACAAAAACAAGAGAGCGGCGGCGATGTCGTCTCGATGCACTTGGTTAATAAACCGATCGCATTCCGGATCGACAGTCGCTTCGCCAGATAGGAACTTGCTTAGCAACGCCGACCGTCCGGGTCCGTAAATTCCGGCGAGCCGCGCGACGATGCCGCCGTGGACGAGGACCAGGTTTTCTGTTTCGAGAAGTGTTCGGCCCGTTTCGCGCGTCGGTTTGGTCTCACTCTCTTCGGTAACCCACGATCCATCCGTTTGCGCGTAGACACTGCTGCTGCTGGTAAAAACGACTATCGAACCATTGAATCGATCCAGAAGATTGCGTGCGCCGTTTAAGTAAATTTGATGATAAGTATCGGCGTCGCCGCCGCCGGAACTGGCGCAATGGATTACGGCGTCAAATGTCGCGGCACGCGTACAAACCTGAACCCGGTTTGTGATATCGAGCGCGTAAACCGGATAAGGCTTACCGGCAAGGCGGCCAGCTGATTCTCGCGAACACGTCCAGCCTTCCACCGTCCAGCCCGCCTCGTGGAACAAATCTGCGGTTGCCTGCCCAACATAACCGCATCCGGCGATCAGAATTCGCGCCATCGACTTGCCACGTTTACGCCGCGGCCGGGGCGATTTCGATTTCGTCAAAGACGCTCTTCTGGATCGCGCGGACTTGTTTAAGACGAATCAATTCCAGAAGGGCGAGGAAAGTCACAGCGACTTCGACCCGCGAGACGACGGCGCCAAACAAATCTGAGAAGCGAATAGCGGCGCCGTCTGCTACCCGCTTCAAAATTGTATCGATCTTTTCCGAGACGCTAAAACGCTCGCCAAAAATCTCCTGCACGTCGTGCCGCGCCTCCACTCGCTTGATCACCGTTTGGAATGCATTGATCAGCTGGAAAATTCCAACCTCGCTCAGCCGAAGCGGCTGTTCGCGGTCCGGAGACGAACCTCCTGTGCGCGCGAAAATGCGTTCTTGTTCGAGCTCGCGCAGATGCAATTGCGCAGCCGCTTCCTTGAATTTTTTGTATTCGACCAGTTGCCGAATTAAATCCCAGCGCGGATCATCTTCCCCGGCATCCTCTTCGGGCGGTTGTTGATCGACGGGCAGCAGGCTGCGGCTTTTCAGGTAAATGAGGTTTGCTGCCATAACGATGAACTCGCCAGCGAGTTCGATATTCAACTCCTTGAACGCTTGAAGATATTCGAGGTACTGGCGAGTGATGCGTTCAAGCGAAACGTCATAGATGTCGATCTCATCCTGTTTAATCAGGTAAAGCAGGAGATCGAGCGGTCCTTCGAAAACCTCGAGCTTGACCTTGTAATCGCCTTCCATGCGTTGCGCGACTCTAGGCAACCGATCGCGTAAAGTAAACGCCGGCGACCGACCAATTTGCTGCGTGTTGTCGATCTGCGGAAAATTTTTCCCAGAATTAAGGGACGGCGTGTCGGTGGACCCAAACGCTGTTCACAAGTCCGAGTCCAAACATGATCATCAGCACGAATGAGCCGCTGTAACTGATCAACGGCAGCGGCACGCCCGTGATTGGCAGCATCGAGATCGTCATACCCATATTCTGAAAGATATGGGTGAAGATGAGCGCAGTAAATCCAATGGCCAGGAGTAAGCCCAATTGATCGCCCGCAACAAATGCGACGAAGAGACAGGTTAACAGTAGCAGGGAAAACGCGCCGATGAGAAACATCCCTCCGACAAATCCCCACTGCTCGCCAATCGCGGAAAAAATGTAATCGTTGTGTACTGCCGTCGCGGGCAAAAACCCAAGCTCGATTTGGGTATTTGGTGCCCTGAATCCTTTTCCCGACCAGCCGCCCGACCCAATCGCAATGAGCGACTGATTGATCGCCCAGGCTGCTCCTTGCTTGTCGATATCGGGATGAGTAAAGGCGGTGATTCGTTGCTGCTGGTACGGTTTTAGACCAAGATTGATTGCGATTGGGATAAAG
>QHON01000196.1 GCA_003218815.1 Verrucomicrobiota bacterium | reverse complement strand
TGTTTTCCGTAAACGCCGGACCGTTCCAATTTCCGACGAAATGACCGAACCAGTTGAATCCGAAACGACCGACACAACCGCGTTAGATCGACAATTACATTTCGCGCTCGCCGCGTTACCCGAACTTCATCGGAGCGCGCTCACGCTCCGTTATTTCGAAGAGATGGACTATCAATCAATCGAGAAATTGTTGGGGCTAAGCAATGGCGCATTGCGCGGAATTCTCGGACGCGCACTCGCGTCGATGCGCAAACAACTCAAACCAGCATTGGTCTCACTGGAATAGCGATATGGCAACGCTTCACGACGAAATCGATAACTGGCTCGCTGCCGATTTGCACGCGCAGCTTTCAGAAAAAGAGCGTCACGAATTGCACACGCATCTTGTCGAATGCCCGACCTGCCGAAAACTTTATCAGGAAAACAAAATTATGAACCAAATTCTAGAAGAAAAATTCACCCAAGAAAAACCAGACGCGGCTTTTGAGCAGCGGATGGTCGCCCGATTCCATGATCGCATTCCAGAACCGAGCGGCGGCATCTCGAAGTTGATCGTCGATCTTATGCGATTGCGCGCGATCCAAATCACCGCAGTTGCTGCGGTTTTGCTTGCGCTCATGCAAGTCGGGCGCTTGATCACGCGCGAACAACCGTCGTTTAAAGAGCCCGCCGCAACAGTCGGTTATGCGGCGGTCGATAAACTCGAGACACGAAACAAGCAAGTTGCCGCGACAAACGCACCGCCGAGTTTCGGCGCGTTAGGCAAATCAGATAGTCGCCGCGCCGATGAAGCAACGACCTTCGCCACTGGGTCCACGGCGCCGCAAAATGTTCCGGTTCCCGCTGCAAAGTCTTCAGCTCAACCAGAGAAAAAGGTCCCGTCCGCCGAGATCGAGCGAATGATCGTTCCTGGATCGAATGAATCAGTCGCGGAAGGATACGCTACAAGCCCCGAAACGGCGACTGCGTCAACAAGTGTGAATCGCAAGCTCATACGTAACGCGGAGGTCGAGCTTGAAATTGCTAGTTTTGATGACGCAATTCAAAAGATCACGGCACTCGCGAATGAAGAACGCGGTTATGTGGCGACGACAAGTTCTGAAAAGCAGGCAAACGGAAAACTGAAAGGCCAGGTCGTCGTAAAGGTTCTGCCAGAAAATCTCGACCGGTTTCTTCAAAAAATTCGCGGGCTGGGCGAATTGAAAAATCAAACCCTCGGCACGGAGGACGTGACCAAAGCGTACTTCGACACCGAATCGCGCCTGAAAAATGCGCGCGTGATGGAACAACGCTTGATCGACATGTTGAAAAAGAAAAGCGATGACATTAACGACCTGCTCCAGGTCGAGAAGGAACTGGGGCGTGTGCGTGAGCAAATCGAGCAAATGCAAGGCGAGCTGAAGTATTGGGATTCACAAGTGCAGTTTGCGACCGTCACCATCCAGCTCAGCGAAAAAGATATGGAGGAGCCAGCGGCATTCTTGCTCAAGGAACGCGCTCAGCTCGCACTCTACGCGCCGGATGTGGAGAAGATTTACAACGACATCAAATCGCTCGCCTCGCCGAAGACCCAGATCAAAAACGCGCAGCTCGATCGCGATAACACTGGTCGCGTTTCGGCCCGCGTGAGCATGTTGATCGCTCCGGAAGAAAGTGACGCCCAAATCGCGCACGTAAAAGCGATGGGACGCGTTCAGAACTTCCAGGTCCAAATGGAACGTGTGGCGCAAGGCGGAAGCGGCATGTCGGAAAACGCGCGAACCAAGCGTGACAAAGTAGAATTAAACATGACAATTTCGCGCGAGGAACAAGAGCAAGCGTTCCAGGAAACGAGCTTACGCATTCGCACCTCAGCGGTGGATGGCAAAGCAAAAGAGCTGCGCAATCTTGCGGAGAAACAAAGCGGCCGCATTCGCAGCTCAACGTTTTCGCGAGATCCGGACGGTCGCGAATTTGCAAACGTCTCACTCCGCGTCCCGATGAAAAATTACAACGCGCTCATGCAATCCCTGGGCGCGCTCGGGAAAGTTGAGAACGTCAGCGTGCAGCGGCAGGATCGTACCGGCGCGCAGTTCGACGAAGCAAACGCCCCGGCTGACATGTCGATCCAAGTTTACAGCCAGGGCAACATCGTTTCGTCCGAGACCGGTCTCATCGCCACGCTGCGAAATACGCTCGGACAAGGCGCAGCAGCGTTGACGTGGAGCCTGCGAATGATTGGCGTAGCCCTGGCATTTCTCGCACCGTGGGCAATTGCACTGGCAGCCATAATTTGGGTCGTGAGACGAGTCGTGCATGCAGGAGCAGGTAGGGGCGACTGACCTCAATCGACCGCACGCAAACGAGAATCCGCGCACGGGCGAGCGTTTCGGTGAATTAACCCATACCTAATCCCCTTGCCCGCTCGGCAAACGAGTCATATTTTATTCGCAAGGGAGGATGCCAATGAAAGCTACCAGCGGTATCAGCTTCGATAATGCGGCGGTCGCTGCCACACCAAAGCATCTTTTGCAGTTCGCCGTCGATCAACGCTACGATGATTACACGCCCGTGGATCACGCCGTCTGGCGCTTCATCATGCGGCAAAATATTTTCTTCCTTAAAGAATACGCTCACAAAGTTTATTTTCAGGGCTTGCTCGATACCGGCATCTCGTTTGAGCGCATTCCGCGCATTCAGGAGATGAACGACATTCTCACCAAGATCGGCTGGGGCGCGGTGGCGGTGGACGGGTTTATTCCGCCGGCGGCGTTCATGGAATTCCAGGCCTACAAAGTTCTGGTCATCGCGTGCGACATGCGGCAAATCCATCACATCGAATACACGCCGGCGCCGGACATTGTCCATGAAGCGGCCGGACACGCGCCGATCATTGTCGACCGTGAGTACTCGAATTACCTGCAGCGCTTCGGCGAAATCGGCGCGAAAGCAATGTCATCGAAAAAAGATTTCGAGCTCTACGAAGCCATCCGGCACTTATCGATCTTGAAAGAGCAGCCGAACAGCGATCCGAAGAAAATCGAAGAAGCAACAAAACTGGTGGAACATCGGCAAAAAACTTTGGGCGAACCTTCGGAGATGGCGCTGCTCTCGCGGCTGCACTGGTGGACAGTCGAGTACGGACTCATCGGCACCTTGGAGAATCCGAAGATTTACGGCGCGGGATTGCTTTCATCGATCGGTGAATCCGTCTCTTGCCTTGAGCCGCATGTGAAGAAAATCCCCTACTCCATCGAGGCCGTGAAAACGCCGTTCGATATCACGACGAAACAGCCGCAGCTTTTCGTCTGCCGCGATTTCAAACATCTGCGGGATGTGTTGGAAGAATTCGCAAGCAAGATGGCTTATCAAGTCGGCGGGTTCGAAGGCATTAACAAAGCGATCGAATGCCGTAACACCGCGACTTGTGAGTATTCATCCGGATTGCAGGTCACCGGCGTCTTCAATGAAGTGATTGTCGATCCAAGCAACAATCCGATCTATCTGCGCACGACCGGCAAGAGCGCGCTCGCGTTCAAGGATAAGGAACTTGCGGGTCACGGCATCGATTATCACAAGGACGGCTTTGGTTCGCCCATCGGAAATTGGAAACAAACGGAAGTTGCCGAAGGAAAGAAAACCAAGCTTGAATTCGGGAGCGGTATTGTCGTCGAGGGTAAGGTCGACAAGATTTTGCGCCGCGACGGCAAATTCTTGCTAATCACGTTCTCAAATTGCCGAGTAAGATATGGGGATCGCGTCTTGTTCAATCCCGATTGGGGGACCTACGACATGGCCGTCGGCGAGCGGATCACTTCAGTGTTTAACGGCGCGGCGGACAAGGACGCTTATAATCAAGTCGCGCTCGTGCCGAAGGAGCGCACGATTAAGGTTCCATCAGATGCGAAGCGCAAGCGCCTCGAAAATCTTTACGCGCAAGTTCGCAAGATCCGTGAGAGCAAAACCGGTTACGAGCGGCTCGGCGAGATTTGGGAAACGCAACAGGCCGAACATCCGGCCGACTGGTTGTTGTCGATGGAGATTTTCGAAATCCTAGACACGACCAATCAGCAAGATCAGTTGAAAGGGAAGATCGGCAAATTCCTCAATGAGCAAAAGGCGAGCACAAAAGACCTTTCGACGCTGATTGGGTGGGGATTCCGGCTAGTGGAATATCACAAGAAACCGGAATATCAGGCCAAGATACACGCCTCGCCGAAATAAGTTAGCCCGGCGGGTCCACCCAGCTAAAACGCGTCATCCTTAAAGTGGCGTTTGCCCTTCAAGGCCTTCGTGTATTCGTCCTTGCTCAGAATGTTTTCATCGAGCTGCATGTCCATTCGACAAAAGTTTTTGAAGAATGCCTCGATGCGTTCCTTATTGTTCACCACTTCGTCCGTCAGATAGTTCACATCCACATTGATGCAGATGGCACCGACGATTCCAAAATCCTTGCGCGAAATCGGGATTGTCGTGCATTTGAATTTACGAGCGCCGATGTTGAGTTCGTAATTTAATTTGTCTTCG
>QHON01000034.1 GCA_003218815.1 Verrucomicrobiota bacterium | reverse complement strand
TGTTTGAGATTGCGGCGGAAATCGGCATCAAGATCACGGAGGCCGATATCACCCGCCATGATATTTTCGTCGCGGACGAATGCTTCCTCACGGGGACGGCTGCGGAAATCATTCCGGTTGTCAAAGCTGACGGACGATTGATTGGCAACGGAAAGCCGGGACCGATCACTGCACGCACGATCGCGCGATTCCGTGAAATAACGCGAGAGACGGGTACGCCCATTTTCGTTTAGATTGAGCAGATCCAGCTTGGCGCGAAAGGTGCTCAGGAAAGATTCAGGGTTGAATTTTTCCAATAATTCAGGGTCTAATTAAAAGAAATGTTGTGCGACGTTTGCAAATGCAATGATGCGACGGTCTTCCTGACTCAAATACTGGAAGGCAAAATGCAGAAGGTGAATCTCTGCGATGCTTGCTCGAAAGAAAAAGGCGTGCAGGATCCCACTGGATTTGCGCTCGCCGATTTGCTTCTTGGGATCGGGGCCGCCGAGGAAATCGAGAAAGGAGCGTCGACACAGAAGTGTCCAGTATGCGGATTTAGCCAGGCGGATTTTAAGAAAACCGGCCGGCTCGGGTGTAGTGCGTGCTATGTTACGTTTGCAGAAGGGTTGAACACGTTGTTGAAAGCGATGCACAAAGGCACGGAGCATGTAGGGAAGTTGCCGCAACGCGCACACCGCGCCATGGAGCTCAACCACCGGATGCGTAACTTGACTGAGAACCTGCAGAAAGCAGTCGCGGAAGAAAACTATGAAACGGCCGCTTCGTTGCGCGATCAGATCAAGCAACTCGAAAGCGAGATCGCAACTTAGCCATGAAATTTTCCAACGTCATGGCGACTGCTGGAGAATGGGTGCGTGGCGAAGGGCCCCATTACCAAGTTGTAATCAGCAGCCGGGTGCGGCTCGCGCGCAACTTGCGCAACCGCGCTTTTCCCGGTTGGGCCAAGAAAGCGGAACGCATATCTATCCTCGATCTGATCAGACCGCGCGTAGAAGAGCTCACGGAGATGCAAGATTCATTTTCCGAAAGTCTCCAGGAACTTTCCGCGCTCGAGCGCCAAGTCCTTGTCGAGCGCCATCTGATCAGCCGGGAGCACGCTGCCAAGGGTGTTGGCAGCGCGGTGGTGATGAATCGGCGGCAAACACTCAGTATTATGATCAACGAAGAGGATCATCTGCGCATGCAGTCAATTCGTTCCGGTTTGCAGTTGAAACAGGCATTCAAACTGGTGGATAAGATCGACAGCGCGCTCGAGAGCAAACTGGAATTCGCCTACGATCAGCGCCTCGGATATCTGACCGCGTGCCCCACGAATGTAGGCACTGGTATGCGCGCGTCCGCCATGTTGCATTTGCCGGGCCTTGTGCTGAGTGAACTGATTAATCAAGTCATTCAGGCTGTTAGCAAAATCGGTCTCGCCGTCCGCGGCCTCTACGGCGAAGGCACCGAGGCCATGGGCAATCTTTTCCAGATTTCAAATCAAACAACCCTCGGAGAAAAGGAAGACGAGATCATCAATCGTCTGAGCAAAGTGATTGAGACGATCATCGAGAAGGAACATGACGCGCGGCAGGTCTTACTCCAGAAAAAATCAAATACGCTTTGGGACCAGATCGGCCGCGCCTACGGCGTCTTGACTTACGCTCACGCAATGGCTTCAAAAGAAGCGCTCAATTTATTGTCCATCATCAAACTTGGCGTGGATTTGGGGGCATTTCCGGAGGATCGACGTCTGCCAATCGACGAATTGTTCATCGACATACAGCCGGCGCATTTACAGAAAAGCTCTCAGCAGAAATTAAATGCGGAAGAGCGCGATCACTTGCGCGCCCAAATTATTCGGGAACGTTTGAAACTCTTCCCTAAACCTGATATTAGTAAGATGGCGAGGGAATCGGGCGATGGCTCGACTGCCGGGCCATCGAATAATGAATAATTTCACGCCGCGCGCTCAACAAGTTCTGGCGCTTGCTCGCAAAGAGGCCGACCGCTTTAATCACAACTACGTCGGCACTGAACACCTCCTTTTGGGACTCATTAAACTGGGGCAAGGAGTGGCCGTGAACGTTCTGCAAAAGATGGGTCTCGATCTCGAGACCGTGCGCATGGAGGTGGAGAAGCAGGTCGGCTCTGGCCCGGAAACCAAGATGGTCGGTAATGTTCCTTATACTCCACGCGTCAAAAAAGTGCTGGCGCTCGCAGGCAAGGAAGCCAAAGCCCTCAACCATTCCTACGTCGGCACGGAACACATTTTACTCGGCCTCTTGCGGGAAGGAGAGGGCGTCGCGGCGCGCGTGCTCAAGAGCCTTGAAGTCGATATCGAACGCACTCGCAACGAAATTCTTAAAGAGCTCGATCCAAATTTTACGCCGCCCGAATCAGATCAGGAAAGCGGAGAGCCGACAAAAAAAGAGGTCAAGACTCCCGCGCTCCGCGCATTTGGCCGCGATCTCACCGATCTTGCAAAAAAAGATGAACTCGATCCGGTGATTGGTCGCCGCAACGAGATTGAGCGCGTCATTCAAGTGCTTTGCCGGAGGACGAAAAACAATCCGGTGTTAATTGGTGAGGCAGGCGTTGGAAAGACAGCCATCGCCGAAGGTCTGGCACAGGAGATTGCAAACGGGAATGTGCCCGAATTGTTACGCGACAAGAGAGTAGTCACTCTCGACTTGGCCCTGATGGTTGCGGGAACAAAATATCGCGGACAATTCGAGGAACGCATCAAAGCGGTAATGGATGAAATCCGTCGTTCCAAAAATGTCATCCTATTTATCGATGAACTGCACACGATCGTCGGCGCTGGCTCAGCCGAAGGCGCCATGGATGCTTCGAACATTATTAAACCGGCTTTGAGTCGTGGAGAATTGCAATGCGTCGGTGCGACGACAATGAACGAATACCGTAAATACATCGAGAAAGACGCCGCTCTTGAACGTCGCTTCCAGACGGTGAAAGTCGACGCCCCCACGGTCGATGAGGCGATCCAAATCCTCAAAGGTTTGCGTCCGAAATACGAGGCCCATCACAAGGCGAAACTCACCGATGAAGCGCTCGAGACCGCGGTCAGATTCTCCGATCGCTATATTACCGGACGTTTCCTTCCCGATAAAGCAATCGACGTCATGGATGAAGCCGGTGCCCGCGCCCGCATCAGCGCCATGACTCGTCCGCCTGACGTTAAGGAGATCGAGAAGGAAATTGAAAATATCCGCCTTGAAAAAGAAGCGGCGATCAAAGCGCAGGATTTTGAAAAAGCCGCCGCGCTTCGCGATAGCGAGAAGCAAACCAAAGAGAAACTCGATGCCATCCTGAACAAGTGGCGCGAGGAGCGCGAAGAGAAAGAAGTGGTCGTAACGGCAGACGACATGATGCACATCATCTCCAAAGTCACGGGTGTTCCTTTGCAACGGATAGAACAGGAGGAAACCCAAAAATTATTAATGATGGAAGCCGAGCTGAAGCAGCGGGTCATCGGCCAGGACGAAGCTGTGACCGCCATTAGCAAAGCATTGCGCCGTTCGCGTGCAGATTTGAAAGATCCCAAACGGCCGATTGGCTCATTCGTCTTCCTCGGTCCAACGGGCGTCGGTAAAACCTATCTCGCTCGCACACTTGCCGAGTTTATGTTTGGCGATTCCGACGCGCTCATTCAGATCGATATGTCTGAGTACATGGAAAAATTTACGGCCTCGCGGTTGATCGGCTCGCCGCCGGGTTATGTCGGCTATGAAGAAGGTGGGCAACTTTCCGAGGCGGTGCGGCGACGGCCATATTCGGTGGTCCTGTTTGACGAAATCGAGAAAGCCCATCCGGATGTGATGCACTTGCTTTTGCAGATTCTCGAGGAAGGCAAAATTACTGACTCGTTAGGCCGCAAAATCGATTTCCGGAACACGATCATTATCATGACCTCAAATGTCGGTGCCGAATTGCTCAAGAAACAGACGGTGATGGGTTTTGGCGCCCCACGCGAAGGGCACGATTACGAATCAATGCGCGATAAAATCATGGAAGAAACCAAGCGCGTCTTTAAACCGGAATTTCTCAACCGTCTCGACGAAACCATTGTCTTCCACTCGCTCGACAAACCGCATCTGATGCGCATTGTCGATCTGGAAGTGGCAAAGGTGAAGGCGCGCATCAAAATGAAAGAGATCGAAATCGCCCTCGATACTGCGGCGCATGAGTTCGTGATCGAGAAAGGGTACGATCCTAATTACGGTGCGCGACCAATGCGGCGCGCGGTTGAGCGTTATCTCGAAGACCCGCTTGCCGAAGAATTACTCAGAGGCAACGTCAAAGCGGGCGACCGTGTCGAGGTTACCGCAGCGGATGGAAAACTAATATTCCATGTCGCTGAGCCGCACGGCGCGGCCGCAAGCGCGAGCTAATTTTGCCTCTAGAGGTAAGGGCGGTTTACCGTGCTTCAAGTTGTCGGCTACGCCCTCGGGTGCGCATCCGCGTAGGCTTTCTTCAGCCGCTCAGTGGTCACATGCGTATAAATTTGCGTGGTCGAAAGACTGGCGTGGCCGAGCAATGCTTGCACGCTGCGCAAATCGGCGCCGCGATCGAGCATGTGTGTCGCGAAACTATGTCGAAGTTTGTGCGGGCTGATCGAAATCGGAATCGACGTGTGCCGCAAATAACGCTTTAGGACAAGCCAAATTGAGCGGGTCGACATTCGTTTGCGCATCTTGTTTATGAAGAGTGGTCCCGAATGCACGTTGGCTGCTGCGCGATAGCGCGAGATCGCTTCCAGCGCGGGAAGGCCCACAGGACAAACGCGTTCCTTGCGGCCTTTGCCGAACACACGCACCGACTCAGTGTAAGGATCGAAATGGGAAACACCGAGAGCGGCCAGCTCGCTTAAACGCAACCCGCTGCTATAAAAAAGTTCCATGATTGCGATATCGCGCAGCGGCATCCAAGCGGGCGCGGCTCGATTCTTCGCCACCTGGGCTGGTGCTGCAAGCAGCTCCTCAATCTGCTGACGGGTGAGTACGAGTGGAAGTTTTTTGTCGATTTTTGGCAATTGCAGTTCGCGCACGGGATCACGCCGTAATTTTTTCCGATCCACCAGAAAACGATAGAACGTGCGCAAGGCGGAAAATTGCAATCGCACGTAGGAACGCGCTTGCCCGCGCTTCATGATCGTAAAAAGGTGGTCACGGAAATCATTCGCCGTGCATTTCTTCCATGGTGTCGCGTTTTCCGAGCGAAACTCCGCCAGTGCGTTGCGATACGCCTTGAGCGTGCGGGGTGAGGCATTTCTCTCGATCGCCAGATGGCGGAGGAATTCCTCAACAAGAGGATCCGCTTTTACAATACGTCCAGAGCTTATGTCACGTCGAGCAGGGTCGAGACATCTCTTGTAGCTTAAATCAGATGGTCGATCGAAAGTAACAGTAGCAGATTCCTCGACTTCGATCAGAATGACAACAGCAAATTTTACTCGGGCTTTTCGACCATGTAACGCAAGTCCGCTGCTGTGGCTTTGCCACGAAATTGGCTCTTAAAAATCGGCGATGGATTCGTCGAAATTAATTCGTAACCCTTCAAGGTGAACTCCGGATAAATGCTGTTGCTAGCTGGTTCGTAAACATTGTCGCCGCTAAAGCTGCCGTAAAGCTTGTATTCGTAATTATTGTCGCTCCCGAAGCTAAGCTGCTCGCGGTCTGGTGCGAGCTTTTGCTTTTCATTTAACATCACCAACTGCGCTGCGCTCCACGGCTGACCCGGCCGTCGCACGTAACCCCAGAATTTGAAATCGGGTTTATAATATCGGCGGCCGATAAAATAATCCCCCGCCGGTTCGGCAGCTATGCGCTGCGCCATCTCGATTCTTGCCTGCTGAATTCCTTGGGGTACGGTTTCGCAGCCGCCGAAGAACAAGGCGCCGAACAAAAGATTGCTCGCAAGCAGAAATGGAGCGGGGCGACTCATTCGTTAAATCGACACTTCTTATCGCAGCTTTGCGCGATGCGCAAACAGTCGAAGCGGGCGAACGGTTAAAGCGTTGCATCGTTGCAAGGTGCCCGTAAATTCCCGGAGATGATCGAACTGGACGTTTATGCCGCTGGATTGCGCGACTTTAATAAAATATTGGAACTGGATCACCAACTCGAGGCGATTGCGGGTCTGCGCGATAAATTCGGTAACAATCACGGTCTAGCTTATCTCGAGTTCGATCAACCCACGGTCAGCGTCCGTGAAATTTGCGCCATCTTTAAGCTCGGCCTCAATCCACGATTCATCCGCACCATTTCGGCGCAACTTCGGTCGAAAACAGAAACGGAACCGTTAAGAGTTTGAGAGGGCGCGACACATATTGTCGTGCGCTTTCTTGATGATGGCTCGATTATTTAACGCGCTCGGAGGAACTTTTCTCGCGTTTTTCCAATATCTGGGCGAGGTCGTGTTGCTGGCGGCTGATACATTTCGCTCGATCTTTACACACAAGCTGCGCTGGAAACTATTTCTCGACCAAATCGTCGAGATTGGTTTGCTTTCACAACTTGTCGTCGTGATCACGGGTGGGTTTACTGGTGCAGTCTTCTCGGCCCAGACGTTCTTTCAATTTAATAAAATCGGAATGGGATCGGCGACTGGGGCAGTCGTATCGGTCGCGATCTGTCGCGAACTTGGTCCGGTGCTCACGGCATTGATGGTGGCAGGTCGCGTCGGCGCCGCCATGTCGGCGGAAATCGGCACAATGAAAGTGACCGAGCAGATCGATGCTTTACGAGCGCTCGCAGTTTATCCGACCGATTATCTGGTCGTGCCGCGTGCGCTTGCCATGATGGTGTCAATGCCGCTGCTGGTGGCCGAATGCATCGCCGTCGGTATCGCTGCTGGCTATTTCATCGCGATTTTCATGCTCGAGATCAACGGCACTTATTATATGGCGAACATGGTGCGCTGGACACGTAATCGCGACATCATCATGGGTCTGTCGAAAGCGTTTTGCTTCGGGATTTTGATTGTATTCATCAGTTGCCAAAAAGGATTGAGCGCGCGCGAAGGCGCAGTCGGTGTCGGCCGCGCGACGACTGAGGCCGTGGTAAATTCGTCGCTCGCGGTCCTGATTTGCAATTTCTTCCTCACAATGCTGCTCAACATAATTTATCCGGCCGGATATCAATGATTGAAACGTCGCCTCAGATTTCGGCAACGCCATCGCAAGATCGACCCGTTAACTCGATGCTGACGGTGCGCGATTTGATAAAGACGATCGACGGGCAGGAAATTTTGCGCGGCGTCGATCTCGAAGTCGCGCACGGTGAAACTCTTGCCATCATCGGTCGCAGCGGTGGCGGTAAGAGCGTCTTGCTTAAACACCTGGTTGGACTAATGCAACCTGATGCAGGTGAAATTTGGATCGAAGGCCAAAACATTACCGGGTTGAACGAGCGCCAACTCAGCGCCATCCGGCAAAAGATCGGCATTCTTTTTCAAGGTGCCGCACTTTTTGATTCGATGACAGTGGCGGAAAACATCGCCTTTCCGTTGCGGGAAGCGGGCGAGCGTGACCCAAATGTTCTGCGCGAAAACGTCCGGCAGATGCTCGACGTGGTAGAACTCGAAGGTCAGGAAGAAAAAATGCCGGTGAGTCTCAGTGGTGGAATGAAAAAGCGCGTCGGTCTTGCGCGGTCAATCATTCGCCGGCCGAAGTGCGTGCTATATGATGAGCCGACTTCCGGTCTCGATCCGGTCGTCGCGGACAGTATTAATCGACTGATTCGCCGATTACAGAAACGGCTGGGAATGACGAGCATTGTGGTCACGCACGACATGAAAAGCGCATTCGATGTCGCTAATCACATTGCCTACTTGCATGAAGGTCGAATTTATTTCTACGGTACGCCGATTCAGTTTCAGCAAACGAGCGATCCGATTTTGGAGGATTTCTTGCTCGGACGTTCCACTGAAGAACGTGAGGACAAAGTTGAGACTTGAAGATTGAGAGATGAGAGTTGGAAACTGATGAATCGACACGAACGAGGTTTGGAATTTAAAGTAGGCGCCTTTGTCTTCGTTGGATTAGCGATGTTAGGCGCGCTGGTCGTGCAATTCGGTCGTCTTGGCGAAGGCCTTAGAACTTATTATCCGCTCACCGTCCGCTTCAATGACGCGAGTGGACTGTTGAAAGGTTCTGATGTTTTGCTCGCGGGCGCGAAGATCGGAAAAGTCTCGGGCGGTCCACGAATGGTTCGCGAAGGCCAGGGCGTGGATGTGCCGTTGAAGATTTATGATTACATTAAGGTCCCTGAAGGAAGCAAATTCACCGTCGGAAGTTCTGGTCTGCTTGGTGACCGGTTCGTAAACGTGACGATGCCGGCCGGGCAGCCGAAGGCTTTTCTGGCGCCAAATACCTACATTAATGGTGCGCGTGAAACTGGCATCGACGATCTTACAAGGGAAGGCGGCGCGCTCGTGACCGATCTGCGCGGGACGGTCCAGAAGATCGACGTCGCTGCGGCGCGATTGAATCAAGATACTCTCTCTTCCGAGAACATGGAAAATCTGAAATCCTCCATGGAACATTTGAACGAGGCTACGGGTGCGCTTGCCGAGTCTTCAAAGAAATTGGATGGCGTCATCGACAAAGCGGATTCAACAATGGAGTCTGCGAAAAAATCAGCCGATAATTTGCAGAATGCGATTGCGGATACGCGGAAATTGCTCCGGACTGCGAGGGAAGGAAAAGGGTTGTTAGCCGAAGTCTTGAATAATCAAGCGTTGGCGAATGATCTGCGGGCACTAGTCAGCAATTTACGGGCGCACGGCATCTTATTTTACCGGGATAGTGCGGCGAAGATCGACGCGAACCCCCGCCAGCAAAGCATACAACGCCCCAAGGCTGAAAGGCGCTGAGAAGCCGGGGCGTGCCGCGTTACAAAGTTGAATCAAACGTAAACGCACCACAGAACGAAATACGGGAACGTGCTTCTTACGAAGTCTACTTTTTACACTTTTGTTAGCAAGCAGCGTCGTACTTCTTGTTCACTTAAGCCTTCGATGCGAATGATTTTCTCGCGAGATTTTTGACCGCGCTTAAGCAGAATCTTGCGTTCGGGGATTTTCAACTCGTCGGCCAAGAAACTACGCAGCGCGGCGTTTGCTTTTCCTTCCATAGGCGGAGCGCACAGTTTGATTTTGATAGTCACTCCATGCTCGCCCATCACCATGTTCTGTTTTGCATTCGGAACAATGCGAAACCGGAGAATCGCCATTCGAGCGAGGTGGTAACCGAGACGGTCGCCTACAGTCCGATCGCAGTACGAACACGTTGCATGACTTGGTCGGCGATTTCGTTTGCCCGCTTAGCGCCACGCGTGAGGACATCGTCAATGTACGATTTGTCAGCGAGGATTTCTTCCCGGCGTTTGCGCATCGGCGCGAAATAATCCCAGAGCTTTTCGAAAAGCTGCTTTTTGAAATCGCCATAGCCGGTGCCGCCTTTTTGAAATTGTTCCCGTATTCCTCCGACTTCATTTTTTGAGGCGAAGAGGGAGTAGAGCTGGAAGATTGTGGATCCTGCCGGGTCCTTCGGCATCTCGACCGGCGTGGAATCGGTCACGATGCTCATGACACGTTTTCGCGTTTCTTTTTCGTCGCCGAAAATGTCGATGTTGTTGTGGTAACTCTTGCTCATCTTCTGTCCGTCGATCCCAGGAACGACCTCCGTCGCCGCGTTAATTCGCGGCTCGGGGAGCTTAAAAATTTCACCGAACGTCTCGTTCATTTTCACGGCGAGATCGCGGGTGATTTCGATATGCTGCTTTTGATCTTTGCCCACAGGCACGGTGTCGCTGTCGTAAATCAAAATGTCGGCCGCCATCAGCACAGGATAATTGAAAAGTCCCGCTGACGCGGCCATGCCGCGCGCAATCTTGTCCTTGTAAGAATGCGCGCGCTCAAGCAATCCCATCGGCGCAATCGTGGATAAAATCCAGGTCAATTCCGTGACCTGTGGCACGGCTGATTGTAGAAAAAGTGCAGCGCGCTCCGGGTTGAGACCGCAAGCCAAGAAATCAACTGCGACGCGGCGGCTGTTTTCACGTAGTGCCTCCGGATTATGCAGGCTGGTGAGCGCGTGATAATCTGCAATAAAATAGAACGCTTCTCCCTCGGCTTGCAGGGCGATCGCCGGCTGCATCATTCCAAAGTAGTTGCCGATATGCAGTACGCCGCTCGGCTGAATGCCGGATAAAATACGCATGTCGATTTAAGATTTCAGATTTCAGATTGAAAGCGAATCATTATCCTCAAATCTGCAAGCTAAGACCTGCAATCTGCAATTTGAATCGTTTCTTGCTCGCTAATTTTCAACGCAGCCGCTAGATAAGCGCGCGATGCCCGCTCGATCGAAGCCGATTTCTGTCGTTACCGGTGCCGCCGGTTTTTTGGGATCGCATTTAACGGATCGTTTGCTTGCGGAACGCCATCGCGTCATCGCAATCGACAATCTGATCACGGGCAACCCCGCGAACATTGGGCATCTGGCCGGAAATGAAAATTATCGTTTCATCAGACACAACGTCTCCGATTTCATTTTCCTTCCCGAAGAAAGAATCGATTACGTTTTTCATTTCGCCTCGCCTGCGAGCCCGATCGATTATCTCGAACTGCCAATTCCCACATTGAAAGTCGGTGCTCTCGGCACGCACAATGCCCTGGGCTTAGCCAAGGCCAAAATGGCCTCCTTTATTCTTGCATCGACGTCGGAGACTTACGGTGACCCGCTCGTGCATCCGCAAAAGGAGGATTACTGGGGCAACGTCAACCCAATAGGGCCGCGCGGCGTTTACGACGAGGCGAAGCGGTTCGCCGAAGCGATGACGATGGCTTACCATCGCTATCACAACATCGACACCAAAATCGTTCGCATCTTTAACACGTATGGTCCCCGGATGCGGCTGCGGGACGGGCGCGTTGTTCCTGCGTTTATTGGTCAGGCCCTGGCGGGAAGACCGCTCACTGTCTTCGGTGATGGCTCACAGACGCGCTCGTTTTGTTACGTTTCCGACCTTATCGATGGAATTTTCAAGCTAGCAATGAGCGATTTTCACGAGCCGGTCAACCTTGGCAATCCGCGCGAGATGACGATCAAACAATTTGCCGACGAGATCATTCGCATTACCGGGACAGAATCGACCATTGAATATAAGCCCCTGCCCGAGGATGATCCGAAAGTACGCCAGCCAGATATCTCGCGCGCAAAAAAAGTTCTTGGCTGGGAACCGGGAGTCAGTTTCGAAGAGGGAATTATCCGAACAATCCAGTATTTTCGCGAATCGCTTAAACGGGACTGAACCGATAGCGAAGGGACTCCGGAGAGCACTGAGTGGAACGTCGAACAACAAAGAAAGGATTTGCGAGACAACCGCGGGTCAAACCGAAGCGATGTCCCGACCTCATCTGGCACCACATGCATAGTATGCGGAGCAATCGCATTAACGGAGAAACGTCAGCTAGTTTGCCATAGCGATACTTACCCAAGGCCGCGTGATTTGAATTGTTCCGAATTTTAGAACTGGAACGCGGGTGGCTTTTGAACGAGAAATCACCCCGAACATTTTCACGTATCCCGCTGCGAAACTAAATGTTTCAATATTAAGCAAGCATTATGAAAGCTAACTCTCCACTCGCCTTTTTTGTGCTGCTCATTACCTGGGCGCAGATAGGCGTGGCAGCCGACTTCCAGATCACGAAGATCACCAAGACCCTGATTTCGACGCCGGAGTTCAGCTACGGAGGTGGGGGACAATATCGAATCAATCAACGTGATCGCTGGCTGGAAGTGGAAGTCGAATTTGTCGCGGCGCCAGACTGGACCGATGAGCTGACGTTTAAGTATTACATTCTCTTCAATGGCAGCCTTCTGACCGGTGAAGTGACGCACGTAAATATTCCAGCAGGTCGCGAGAACCGATCAGTCATGTACATCTCGCCACTCGCACTTACACGATTTGGAAACAATCGGCCAATTACGGCCACCTCGTGCCAAAACATCGCGGTACAAATCGTGCAGCAAGGCGCGGTAAAAAATGAGCTTAGCCTCGCACGCGCCCCGGTGCAATGGTTCGCGACTCTACCGCAGATTTCTGGATTCGTCTTGAACAAAAACGAAACACCGTTCGCGCCCCTTTACTGGGACCGTTACGAGCAAATTAAGGCGTCGGGCCGCTGATTCTAGATCGAATGGCCAGATCGACCCGCCTCATCAGTCTTAACCTTGGATCTCAGACCATCGGCTTGGCTGAATTTCGCGTGGAGGCGCACGGAGGCTTGGCATTAGTGGACTATCGATTTCGGGAAATCCCAGTCGATCCAACGGGGGAGAGAATGGGGCGTGCGCAAATGCTCATTGCTTTGGGCGAAATGATGAACGAGCTGCAGATCAAGCGCGGCCGCGTTAACTACGCGGTGTCCGGACAATCAGTTTTCGCTCGTTTTGTGAAACTGCCGTCGGTTGGCGAAGAAAAGATCGAGAAAATTATTTCTTTCGAGGCGCAGCAAAATGTTCCCTTCCCAATCGACGAGGTCGTCTGGGATTACCAACTCGTCGGAGGCGGTGGCGACGAGCCAATTCAAGTCGTACTGGTCGCGATTAAAGTTGACTTGCTCGATGAGGTCAACAATGCGGTTGAACAGACGGGGCTGCGCGCATCGGTCGTCGATGCCGCGCCAATGGCGCTTTATAACGCGTTCCGCTACAGTTACAGCGACCTGAGTGGCTGTTCGTTGCTCGTGGATATCGGAGCCCGCACGACAAATCTTCTCTTTATCGAGCCGGCCAGAGTTTTCTCGCGGAGCATTCCAATTGGCGGCAGTTCAATCACCGCCGCGATTGCCAGGGAATTTGGCGAGCCATTCGCAGCAGCGGAATCGCGTAAGAAGCGCGACGGCTTCGTGAGCCTCGGCGGCGTGTACGCGGAGCCGACAGACCCTGACGTTGCCCGCGTTTCGAAGGTCGTACGCAGTACAATGACGCGTTTGCACGGGGAACTGATGCGTTCCATCAGCCATTATCGTGGCCAACAACAGGGAAATCCGCCCGAGCGCATTTTCCTTTGCGGTGGCACCGCGGGAATGCCCTACATGCGCGAGTTTTTTAACGAAAAACTGCAGCTGCCGGTCGAGTTTTTTAATCCGCTTCGCAATGTGGCCGCAGCTGAGCCAGCGCCGGTGGCCGAACTTGCGCGGTCTGAGCACTTGTTGGGTGAAGTAGTTGGACTGGCGCTTCGAAGTGTAAGCAGCTGTCCAATGGAGTTGAACCTGCTTCCGCGAAATGTAGTTCGGAGGCAGGAATTAGAGAGGCGCCAGCCGTTCTTCATTATGGCGGCGGCTTGCTTCATTCTCGCTTTGCTTGGCTGGTCAGCTTACTACACGCGGGCGGCCCAAGTGATGCGGCAGAGCACGCGGGTTCTTCAACAAAAGATCGACACCATGAGGGTGGCCGAAACGCGGCTCGATAAACTCAAAAAGCAAGCCGCCTCACTGGACAGTGTCGCGACGCCGCTCATAACAGTAATTAACGACCGCAACTTCTGGCCGGAAATTCTGGAAGACCTTAATGCACGTCTGCCGGAAGCAGATATCTGGATTACCGAACTTGCCGCCATTTCCGGTGGAAAACTGCTGGGAACTGGTGACAAACACGCGGCGGAAAGGGCGGTCACTCCGGCGCCGGGGAGTTCGCCGTCTCCGGCGAGCAGATCGAAAACAAAACCAGAAACCGCGGGCGGACCGGCAATCGATGGCATTCTTGTACGTGGTCTTTACCTAGTCAATCCGAAACAGCAGGAAATTGTCGTCGATTATTTTCGTAACCTGCTCAGTTCACCATTTTTCAATATCGAGGCAAAAAATCCGGAGCGCGTGATCAAGTCGAACTCGGTGCCGAACGACACCGAGTGGGCGTTTCCGTACGAGCTCCGTCTCGATCTTCGGAAGCCGGTGAAATTACCATGAACTGGTTGCGGCAAAACCGATGGCTCGGCACGTTTCTGATTACTTTTGGAATTTGCACATTAGTTGCCGGAATCCTTTTCTTCATGGCGAGGAGCAACTGGAGTAATGCCAAAGGGCAACTGGATGCTGCTGTAGCGGAATTGAACCGCCTTCAGCGTCTCGATCCATTCCCAAGCGATGCCAATGAACGGAAACTGAAAGTTCTCCTCGAGAATTACGGCGCCGCACTCGACAAACTAAAGGAAGAACTGAAAACAGAGGTGGCTCCGGCGCCGCTGCTTGCGCCCAACGAATTTCAGTCGCGTTTGCGCCAGGCGACGATCGCCGCCCAAAGCAGAGCACGGTCAAATAACGTGAAGCTCCCGGACAATTTTCATCTTGGGTTTGATGAATTTGCCACTGCCTTGCCGAAAACAGAGACGGCGCCGTTGCTTGGGCAGGAGCTCTCCCAGGTACAGATGCTCATGAATATCCTGGTGGATGCCAAGGTGGATAGCGTGACGTCCTTTCACCGGATGCCATTGCCTGAAGAACGCGGAATTACGCCTACTCCGACGCCGACCCCGGTGCCCGCTGGACGAAAGGGCAGTTCCCGCGATTGTCGATCTTACGTTTAAGGCGACGCCAGCTGCCGCGCGAAAAGTCCTGAATCAGATCTCGAGCTCGAACGGACAATTCTATATCGTCCGCACTTTATACGTGCGGAATGAAAAGGACAAAGGTCCGCCGCGCGAAAAGACCGCTGAAGCAAATCCGCCTGCAAATCAACCGACAGCTCCAGATCAGCCGGGCGGCGCCCCGCTGAGTTTTATCGTTGGCAATGAACACATCGAAATCCTGGCCACGATCGAGATGTTGAGGTTTACATTTTAGCAAATGGATTGGATTCGGACGCATTATGATCGTGTCACGCTCATCGCGGCAGCCAGTTTCCTTTTTATTTCCGCGGTTTCGATTTGGTGGAGCGCAGTCCAATTCGGAAACAATTTAATCGCACACCAGACTGCGCCTCAGCCGAAGAAAGCCACTCCGCCGGGTAAGGCTCTCGAAGTTGATCATGCTGCGGAGCAGCTCCAGCACCCGGCGCAATGGAAGTCCAGCGCCGCTCTGGGCTTTTTGTTCCGGAGAAACATTTTATCGGCGCCAACGGTCTGCCGGCAACGTTACAAAACACACAGGTACACCCGCCGGTGCCGAATGACTGGTTTGAGCAATTTGGTTTGCCAATCGTCGATGCGGATGTTCTCGATCAAGATCCCGACGGAGACGGTTTCACCAATCTCGACGAGTGGCAGGGAGGCACCAATCCAACGGACAAGGATTCGCACCCTGATTATCTCACAAAATTGCATTTGGTATCGGCCACCGAAGAACCCTTCCGATTCATGTTTTCATCGTGGGTCGCCGGCACGTTTGCGATCAACACAATCGATCAGAGCGAGCCGACGCAATTTTTGAAAATAGGAGACATGATCCATGGCACGCCCTTTAAGATCGTTAAATTTGTCGAAAAACATGCTCGCAACCAGTATGGCACCAATCTCGATGTTTCGGAGTTGGTCCTCGAACATAAAGAGACCAAAGAACAGCTCACCCTCGTGAAAGAAAAGGTCGCGATGTCACCCCAGTCAGTCGCGACCTTTGCCTATGCCTGGGGTGGACGCCGCGAATTTGAAGTGAGAAAAGATCAAGAATTTTCATTGAAACCGCTGGATGACCTCAAGTATAAGCTCGTGGATGTGCAGTCGACCAAGGCCGTGATCGTGAACACTCAGAAACCAAATGAGCTCATCGAGATCGGCTTTGCCGCGCCATAAATCTTACATTATGAAAAAAATCTCAGCCCTCCGCAGCTTGCTTCTCCCCGGTTTCATCGCTCTTTCGCAAAGCCTTATTTGCCTGAGCAGCTTTGGTCAGAATTTCCAAGGAGTCGCCGATCGGGAAATTCAACGGCGCCAGAGCGCGATACCACAGGGTGAAGCGGCTCTCGCGCGTGGTAAAGCCGCGATGCAAGCGAAGAATTTCACGCTGGCGCATGAAGAGTTTAGGACAGCGGTCACGTATCTCCCTGACGCAGTGGTCTCGGGAAAAGCACACGACAAGGCAGTCGAGGGCTTTTGCAAGAGCGGAGTAGCCCTGGCGGAACAGCGCATCGCCGAGGGCAAGTATGCCGAGGCCGAGGCGATCCTCGGAGAGATTTTAAGCGATCGCTACGACCCCAACTGTCGTCCGGCGGCGCAGCTACTCGCGCATTTACAGCAGCCCGGCTATTTCAACAAGACAATGGGCTCGAAGTTCATTGCCAAAGTCGAGGAAGTAAAAGCGCTGCTGACAGAGGCCGACGGCTATTACAACTCCGGCCGTTACGATCTTGCGCATAAGAAATACGACCAGGTCCTCAATCTTGATCCGTACAATGTGGCGGCGCGGCGCGGGCAGGAAAAAATCGATAACGCGAAATACCGTTACGGCGAGGAAGCCTACAACGAAGCCCGGGCGCGCAACCTCTGGGAGGTGGAGAAAGGCTGGGAAGAACCGGTGCGCCAATACGGCCAGGCCGTCGCTCCCTTTGCAGACGCGTTCACAAGAGATGCAAGCGGCACGGCCCGGATCACGACCAAGCTGAACACCATTATTATCCCACGGGTTGAGTTTCGTGATGCCAGCATTCGTGAGGCAATCGATTTTCTCCGGCAGCAGGCGGTCGAGAATGATCCCGCGACCGAGGGAAAGAAGGGTGTCGACATCGTCCTGCGCTTGGCGCCCCTT
>QHON01000125.1 GCA_003218815.1 Verrucomicrobiota bacterium | reverse complement strand
AAAGAGGGGATTCCACAAAACCGCTCATGAAGAAATTGCTGCGATGAACTTTGAGAATGAGAGCTGTGTTGGGCCCAATTGCTTTCGCGTAATCGTTGAGCGTGGTCTTATTTGTCGCGCCGACCTCGCGCAGTCTCGCCCCGGCCGCCTCGATAATTTCGCCGATGCGAAAGCCGCCGCCGATTTGGATCAGTTCGCCGCGCGAGATTACAATTTCCGGTTTGTTCCTGGTAAAATGCCGAACAATCAGCACCAACGCCGCCGCGCAATTATTGACAACAGTGGCCGATTCTGCTCCGCACAGCAATGCGAGCGCCTTCTCGATGTAATTGCCCCGCCCACCGCGCTCGCTGGTTCCGAGATCATATTCGAGATTGGAATACGCCGGACCGATCTTGCTGAGCGCACAAATCGCTTCGGGAGCGAGTGGCGCCCGCCCAAAGTTCGTGTGAATGACAATTCCGGTCCCGTTGATAACCGGTTGTAACCGGCTGGCGCGAAGCCCCTCGATCGAGCCGCGCACAAGATCGACGATCGATTCGAATTCCGGAGTCTCCGCCTTCTCACGAACTTTCGAAAGTTCTCTCCTGACAACATCGACAATCAGTGGGCGTGGCAGATCGTAATCGCCTAGCGCATCGAGAACTTTGCTCACTGCGGGAATGTCCCGGCGCAAGCGAGACTTTACCTCGTCATGCATATCAACGGACGGCGGCGTCGTTGCGGGACAATTCTTCCGATCACGGCAGCGCTGGGTGCGCGTGCCTTTCGTAAAAGGGTCAGCACCTTCTCCACCCTGGCTTCGGCGACACAAAGCAATAGTCCGCCGCTTGTCTGCGCATCAGTTAAAAGAATTCTGCGGGTTTCATCGGTATTTTTCCAATCCACAACTACGGTCGTGGCGTAAAAGTTCTGTCGTGTCCCTTCGGGCACGCAACCTTGTTCGATAAGATCGTCGATCTCATCGCTGATCATCGGCACCGTGTTTGGATCGATATCGGCGGACACGCGACTGGCGCGGCAAAGTGAAACCAAATGACCGATCAGACCGTAGCCAGTGATGTCTGTCGCTGCGCGGACGAGACCAAACTCGGCGAGATCGGCGCCGACAGTGTTGATTCTCGACATGAGGGCGATCACTTTTTTCTCGAGGACACGCGAAGCGAATCCGCGCTTGATAGCAGTAGTAGCGATGCCGGTTCCGAGTGGTTTCGTTAAAATGAGCAGATCGCCCGGGCGCGCATTCGCGTTCGTTGTGACACGGCGAACATCTACGATTCCAGTAACCGCCAAACCGTAAATCGGTTCGGGATTACGAATGGAATGGCCGCCGATCAGCGCGCATCCGACCTCGGTCGCCTTGGCCAGACCGCCGCGTAAAATCGAGGAGATCGTTTTCGGTCGGATGAGATCAGGAGGAAACCCGACAATGTTGAGTGCGGTCAACGGCCGTCCGCCCATCGCAAAGACATCGGACAACGAGTTGGCAGCGGCGATTTGCCCATAGGCAAATGGGTCGTCCACAATTGGGGTGAAAAAGTCGAGGGTCTGCACAAGAGCGCGATGTCGATCCAGGCGGTAAACGCCGGCATCGTCGAAAGTATTCGAACTCACGAGCACGTTCCGGCCTAACGAAATTGGAAGCTGCGGCAAAACTTGCCGCAGGGCCTGTTGGCTCAACTTGGAAGCTCACCCCGCACAAGATGAGAGCGACGTCAGTTTACGAATTTGCTCGCGCGACATTCCATTCACCTCCTTTCAACTGCTGTAGCCGTCGCTCTGTGGGCGACGCGCGCGTTTCGCACAGCGAAACGCGCTACAAGAGATTGAAAAAATTTGGCGGAGAGGATAGGAATCGAACCTACCTCGGTCCAGCGGTTGCCGGATCGACAACGGTTTTGAAGACCGCGAGGACCACCAGGCACCCTTCACTCTCCGAATTGCGGATTGCGGATTGCGGATTGCGGAAAGATCGACAATCGCTCGTGCTGAATGCGCGACGAAGAAATTGTTACTACTTGAGTTTTTTGATTGCGCGCACGATTTGGTCGAAATCCGGCCAGTCACCGGAGTCGAGCTTGGAATGGAGAAGTTTGCCATTGGCGCGAATCTCGAAAGCGCCACCGCTCGAGGGAATGAGCGTCAGCGACTTGATGCGCTCGCCGAGTTCAAGAATTTTGGTCGCCAAACTGACGGCCTTCGGCGTGTAGTTTCAAACGACGCAATATTCGATCGACACCTCGTTTTTCACCTCGAGCTCCTTTCCAAGAATAAAACTATCGGTGCGATTTAATGCGGTCAAGAGATGTAGCTTACACGCTCTAGCGATTACGCGTCGAAGCGGGCGCTTCGGCTCCGGTTTCGCCTCCGGGACCGAATACGATGGAGAAAACGACGAAAACTTGCGCGCGCGGTGAGTCATCCGTGCAGCCGAAAAGCGGCGAGACGTCCACGCGGGTATTAGCTGATGGCTTCCACGCGATGGTTGGGCCGATCACGAAACTGTTAAGCGGATCGCCGCGTGTGTCTTTGTCGGTAAAATTACGATACGCCATCTCGACGCCGCCCTTGAGCCGCTCGTGCTCGAGCCAGATTGGAATTAGGGCGCTCTGTGCAAAACCCCACTCGCGCCCGCGATCAAACCCGACTTCCTGCTCGAAAAACCAATTCATTGCCCATTCGACGCGCTCGCCAAAGTCTTCCGCCAGCAAAAGCCGGAACTCGTAAGCGTCAGGCATTTTGGGGTTTGCTTCCGCCTCCATCTCAGCTTCTTCGTCGAAAGGCTCGAGATTGAGGTGTTGGCGTCGCGCCATTTCCTCGTTGGCCATTTCTTCCTCGGGTGGCCGCTCCCCATGCAAGATTCGGCCGGTGCCAAATTTGTATTCGGCAAAGAGCGTCGGATTCAGTGGAATCTTGTTCCAGTCGGCGAGCGCATAACGCGCTTCGACACTGAAACTCTTGTTTTGAAAATCACCATTGAAGCGCTCCTGACTGAGCTCGAATGCGACTCCAAAACGATGCGGCAATCCCACTTCGACTTCTTCAGTAAAGAGATGGTCAGGCGGTCCATTGCGAAATGCATCTCCTTCGTAAATTATTCCGGCGTAAACGGCGCCGGGCGGCAACACATACGCGGTCGTTGTGGGGGAGAAACGGCTGCGCGAAAATCCGGGCGGCGCGCCGTAAGCGCTCGGCACTTCCTCGCCGGTAACAACGATTTGCTCTTCGACAGCCGACTGTGCGCGAGATACTTTGATCGAGACGAGTGCGCCGAATATAAGAGCCAAAAGAACTACTGCTCCAGTCACTCGCGAAAATTGCATGGCTGGCTTTTAAGGGGACGCGGTGGAGCAGCGCAAGCAAAATCACGTCGCCACACCTGCCTCGGATAGACGTGACTAGAACCTGGGCGATATTAAAGGACTAGTTCTACGGGTGTGGTGGGTGAGTTGGCTTGGGCTTTGGCGTCGGCGTTGGGGTAGGTCCGGCACAAGCGACATTGCCGACCACGGCGTACGTGGCAGCCGGATGCCCGTTGTCCCTCTGCCCCTTAACAAACGTATGATCTACCAGCAGAGTTGACCGCTCCAAGTTTTGAGTCTCGCTCGTATCGCCGGTGAACGTCCTTCCATTAACAGCTCCGAGCAGATCTCCCGGCTGTGGATTTCCGACCGCGGATTTCGGGACGACGAGCGTGATCGTTCCATCAGCATTAAAGCTGCTTCCAGGCAAAGCTCCGATTGGAGTTTCTGTCGGGACACCGATAACCAGACCCACGACGGCCGTGGCAACAGTCCCATACTCAAAGGTGACAGTTCCATTCTGATCCGTCCTCATACCAGCGTAGAACTGCTCGGCTGCCGGATCGAACGATTGCGCCGCGTAGGAGTTCCAGACTATCCTCCATCTGCTGTTCGGCGGAACGCTGCTAAGATCAGTTACTTTCATTTTGAACATCAGGTTGCTTGTTCCTGGAGGCTCGCCCGCTGCAATATAGTCAATAGCCAGCGAAGCGGGGGCAGTCCCTTGCAGAGGCTGTTCTGGATGACCGGGCGGAGTTCGCTGGAGGATCAAACCGCTACACGTGTCACCAATGTAAGGCGCAGCAATTTCATTATTCGCGCAGGACATACCGACGCTGTTTACCGCAAGCACCTTATAATAATAGGTCTTGGTAATGTCGGTGGCTGTCAGGTCATTATATGTTGTCTGGGTTCCTCCAACGCTCGTCAGTAAAGTTTCAGCGCCACTCGCCGTGCCTCTCCATATCTGATAGCTTTTGATATTGGAATTGCCTGTGTCGGCCTCGGACCACGCGAGACGCACGGATGAACCTACCCTTCGCTGTGTTATCGACGGCATGCCGGGCACGGATTTAGCATGTAGCGGGTTCGGTGGATCGAAGCTAGCGATAAGCCGGCGTCCGCTCGACTGCCGCGCAATTACACCTCTCGCGGTGTAGGCGTTGCCCTTTGCGGTCAGTGCCGCCTGCACGCAGGTGCCATCGGTGCACCCATCTACGTACCCGACATCAACGCGCCCCTGTTTGTCAACGGTCATGTCGAAAAAGTCGAGCAGGTTGCGGCAGATGTCGGCGCCGCCGTGCGACCAGATACAGCCGCGTTGCAATGTATCGTTAGGTGTAGCGTCGGTTGTTGTCCAAGTCTGTCCGCCGTCGAATGTATTGGCAACATAGAGATGCCAGACGCCGTTGAAACTGTTTGCGGAGCCATCTCCGGATGTGGTCGAGCCATAGAAGGCTACACTAGCGCGGCCCGCATCGCCTGCCACTGCCGCCGGGAAGGCGATGTTTTTTAGACCGTAAACTGCGCCCACATCGAAAATGTTCTGCCACGTCTGGCCGCGGTCGTTGGATGTCGCCACGACTGCGTTAGAACCACCGATAGCACTGCCAGCCACTGTACTACTAGACATCGCGAAGTAGACACGACCGTTACTGTCGATCCCAACGGCTGGATCTTGAAGATTGGAGTTAGCGCGGGTCTGACTCGTTGCGTTCTGAACCGGGCGTATGTTCCACGTTAAGCCGTTGTCTTCCGAGACTACAACGGCTCCAGTCCCACCACAGCTGTTATTGGGAAGATAAACCGTTCCGTCCGGTGCGACCTTTACGTGACCATGGAGCCCGCCGCATTGTGACGTGTAGGTTGCAACGGGAGGACCGTAAGTGGCTCCTCCATCATCGCTGCGTAAGCAAAACGCAGTAACGAGATCCTGCGAGCAATAATAAACTGCGTGCGGGTACGGCGTCGGCAGCGACGGGATAGGCGTATGATATGGACCGCCGCCGATCGTCTCGTGGTCAATGCCAGATCCAAGCGGGCCGGAACTCGGCGACCAGCCGGCAAGCGTTGGTTGCCCCAACGCGTCAAGACCGTCAGTGTCTGTGAATGAGACCTTGCATGAGGGAGAGGTCAAAGTCAGCTCCCCAGCGAAGACCCTACCCGTGTCACGGTCAGTGAAACCGATGGGATCGGAATCGACGAACAAAGATGTCGGTGCTGGACTGTTATACCATGTTGCTTTCTGGCCGTTTAGTGGACAGGAATCATCGAACTTTATGAACAGCGTTTGGAGATCCGACTGAAAGTTTGTCACGCCGGTGACTGAGTTTGGTGACGTCCAATTGACTCCGACCGAAGGTTCGCCCGCGTCATGTCCCATGTATTCGACGGTATGCGCGGTGGGCCCTTGACTGCTCGAGGCAACTTGCACCAGCGTTCCCGGAGCCTCGAAATTCTCGAATCCAATCTTCGGGCCAGTGTCCTGTGGCGCCGATGGAGCCAAGGCGGACGCTGCTGATGTAGATATTGCGCTGGCGCTGCCGGAATACTGGAAGGCAGCAGTGGCGCTGAAATAAACCACGTGCACAGAAAATTGCCCGGTGCCGATTGCCGGGTTGCTAGGATCAAGGTCGACAACTTCCGGTGGCGTCCCCCCGTGGGCTGATTCTCCGCCCGGGACGCTAACGACAATACGGGCTTTCAGCCCGCTCCAGTTAGTCGGTGTACCGGACAAAGTCAGCATGAAGGTGTCGCAGTTTACGCCTTCAACGCATGTGCTTTCGTCCAGCGACCCGCCGCCAGCCGCCGTGCCGGCCCAATTCACGGTCGGGCCGCCCGGGCTTAGCGTCCCAGCGCTGGGCGTCGCCGAGCGTAAGCCCGTTGCGAAGAACGCGAACACGACAAGGAAAACGCCGATTACAAAAAAAAGCGCGCCGATAGTGGCGCGCGCGGTCATGGAAGAGGAGATTCTTTTCATAGGAAAGGCCTCGATAAATTGTTTGCCCTAAGAATCGGGGAAAGGGCCAAATGTGGTCGCCTCGCATTCGGCTGCTAAAGCCTGGTTTTTTTTGAACTAGCTATTTCGGCGAGCAGCGTGACGCTGCATCCAATTGTCATTCTGAGCCGCGATCCTATAGGTAGGTGTTACAGGCGCTGGAGCGCTTTTTGGGCGAGCGTTTTCGATTTCTTGATCTTGGTATCTTCGTCATCCGTTCCGCCGAGGCTGATGGAGATGAACGCGTCGTCTTTTAAGACATAAAGCACGCCGCCGAAACGATTGCTGGCCCAGAAGGCTTCATCGCCGATGCCGTCGATCTTTTTCGGTGGAACGGATTCTTCTTTTTCTTCTTTCCGCTCCGATTGCTCATTATCTTTATCGCGTTCTTTGTCGTCGCCGCTATAACGACCAAACCTTTCCCTCCAGAAATCTTTCGGGCTGGTTGTGGTCGGGTGGCCCGGGTCACGCTGCATAACGGCCAGGCTCACCGATTTGCTGAACTCCGTCGCGGTATAAAAGCATTGCGATACGAGAAAGGCCGCATCCGAGCGCGCGCTACCCTTTGTTTCTTTGACGGGCGATCCTTGTACCGTTTCGATCTCTTCCCTTGTTAGCAGTCCGCAAACATCGACTCGCGCCTGATTCGATTCCTGGCTGCTTCTCGGGACGGGCGGAGGCGTTTCACGCTTCCTACATCCCGGCGAAACCACGATCAAACAGAACAATGGAAGTAAAACATACCAGCGCATACCAATCCGTCTTCGGACATAGCTCTTATTCCGCTTAGCCCAACGCTGGTAATAGTTATCGTACCCATACCGCAGACGTAACAATACACTTAGCATGCTATCACATTGCCAACTTACGTCGCACCGTGAATAACTACCAGACCGGTTTACTTTTTCTTAGGCGGCTTTCCACGAACCGTGATCACAACCTGTGCAGTGTTGGTGCTTTGCAGGCCACGAGAATCAGTAACCGTGAGCGTTGCCGGATAGATGCCCGACGCAGTATAGGTGTGAGAAATAATCGGCGTAGGTTGAGTCACCACAGGCGAGCGATCTCCAAAATTAAATGTGTAGGAAGCGATGGTGTCCGGCGGCGGCGCGGTGTCCGGATCATACGAACCCGAGCCATTGAACTTCACCGCCAACGGCGCAGTACCTGACGTTGGCGTTGCAGTTAAGACTGCTGTCGGCGCAGCGTTCGGCCTGCAGACCTGGTTACTATTTACGGTATAACTGCCGGTAAAGGCGAGGCTATCAGGCATCTGATCATAGAGCCCGGTAATGACGCCGCCCGCAGTCTGCGACACCCCAGAAACGAAACCGCTGATAGTGTCGCCGGGATTCAAGCCTAGATCGCTTGCCTTCACTACAATGACAACCTTGTTGAAGGGCGGTGCGTAACCACTGCTCGGCTCGGCAGGCTTCTGGCTGCCGGCAGTTACAAAGCGGCCATCAACCCCGCCGCTACCATTCGGGGCCGGCGTATAGGACTCAAACATCGGCGTAGTCCCGTTCCAAGTCATGTGCACGCCCTTGTAGGTCGTAGTGCCGTTCTTGATAATCTTCATCGCGACATACCAGGACGAGCCTATTGGCTGCGGCGACTCGCCGTTGTCGGTATTGACGGTGAACGCGAGCCTGATGATATTGTCCGAGGCGTAGGGTTGCGCGATTTGGAAGGAAAGGAGATCCGATCCAGGTGGAGCCGGCGTAGGTACAATCCCCAGTATCGCACTAGTGTCACCTGATGGATCAGTGAGCTCGGTGAGGCCGGGCAGCGCGCAGACGTCTTCCGGCGGTAGCGGTACGACCACGGTTAGGTTCGCTTCGTTACTCGAACCGCTCGTGCCAACGCCGTTTACTGCTTTTACCACGTAATAGTAGTGTGACACTGCCGGATTGGCCGTGGTGTCATCGAAGGTGGTTTTGTCGGTTTGGCCTAACAACACCTCGCCACCCGGCGACGTTCCGCGGAGGATCTGATAATTAACAATATCGGAGCCGCCGTTGTCCGGGGCCTGCCAAGTGAGATGCGAAGCGACGGGATCGCGCGTACCGGACAGGCAAGGAGGTTTGGGCGCTACCGGTTCGGCTGTGTCAAAACTGGCGAACAAGCTCTTGCCTCCGGACTGCCGCGCCACACGCATGAAGGCGACAAAATCATCGGCAGCCGTGCCCGCAATGCAGCCCGGAGTCACGCAGCCATCGCTGTATCCGTAGAGAGCCCGCCCTTTGTCGTCCACTGTGATTTCGTTGAAGTCGAGCAGGTTTCGATCATCATGGCTGCCGCCCTGCTGCCAGATACCGGTTTTGCTTTGGACGGGATCGTTAGGCGTGGCGTTAACCGTCACCCAGGTCTGGCCTTCATCGTAGGTGGTCGCAACGAACGCGTACCATTTGCCGGGAAAACCACTGGATTGGTAGTCGCCCGCCACATCAGTGCCTAAGAACCCACAGGCGGCACGCCCAGCACTTCCGCCAATAGCCTCGGTATGGGCTGCGTTCTTGATTCCATGAGATGCACCGACGTCGAAATCGCGAATCCAAGTTTTGCCGCCGTCCTTGCTGACCTTAATATGAACATGGCCTTCGGGCGGATTGCCGGGGGCTACCGGCTCGTTGTTCACATAGCAGTAATAAGCAGTGCTATTGCTATCAATACCAACAGAAGGATCGGCGCCATTGATCTGCGACTGGCTGCCGGTCACAATAAATTCACTCCAAGTCGTGCCACCATCCGTGCTCACAGCGCCACCTTGCTTTCCTCCGCACTGATTAACCGGCAACCAGACTGTACCATTCGGAGCCACGTGGACGTGACCATGCAGACCGTGGCATTGCGTGATCCCGTTGCCTTCGTAAGCGAGAACGCCTGGGCCATAACTGGCGCCGAGGGTATCGCTCCGCTGACATGTCGCCGGGCCGAGAGGAAAGCTTTGGGAGCAATAATATACTGCCTCGCCTTGGTTCACTGGGTTCGACAGCGCACTCAACGAAGTTGGATAGGGCCCGGAACCGATGGTTTCATGATCGGTCCCACCACTGGCCGGAGAGGCGGCCAGTGGCACCCACAGATCGCCATCATTGTCACTGTATCCGTAAACAGCATTGGCGCCGACGGTGGAATTAGAGGCAAAAGTGCGCCCAGTCTTCTGATCGGTAAACAGGATCGGATCGAGACCTGTGATGGTCGTGAGGTTGGTTTTATCTTCCCAAAGCGCTTCACAACACTCCGGCTTGGCTGGACTCAGGCGTTCCGGTGGAGTCAATCGCCAGATCGGCCCGATATTCATTGTCATGATCCGGCCGGTCTTCGGATTGAAGCCAATATTGAACTCACCATCGCTGTTCTGAGCAGAGGTGCCGTCAGGCGCGAAAAAATTCTGATAGCGCGGAACGCCGGGCGTGGTTGGGTCGGGGCCTCCGAAGCCGGTACTGCCGCCACTGCCGGAACCCGGCAGCAATTCGATGGTCACATGGACGCTTTCGCCAGTCGGCGTGTAAGGGACGACCTTCACAGTATACTGGCTCGTGCCATCGGACAGAGGGCTAATGCTTGCGATCTCTGGATTGGCGCTACTCGCGGATTGATAGTTGGCCGCCTGGCTACCGTCGGTGTTGTGGACGGTACCCTTATAAATATAGAGATCGTAGTCTGATGAACCGCTGCCGGCATCGTTCCAAGCCAATGTGACCTTCACCGCGGCGTTTGGATGCGCGGCGGCGTAACCGGCAGGCAACGTCACCGTCAGCGCAAAATCATCACATGGCTGTGCCGAACCGGAGCATTCGGGGCCTTGGTCAACGAAAAGTATGGGGGTCGGATTTGCTACGAAAAACGGGCCCGCCGTGTAAGACAACGGACCCGACGTGTCGGTCAACGTTCCGCTCGATGGCGTTGCCGCGAGACTGAACATCGCGAGCAAAGCACCCACAGAACCAAGACTAAAGGCTATCAAGGCGCGTGGATTGAAAAGACCGGATGGGGAAACAGGATTTTTTCGCATAAGATTTTCCTTCGTTAGCCCGCAGCGGGGGCCATCGCTGATTATTCGGAACATCCAGCGCAATCGGATGTTAGGTCGCGCCCGAAATCAGCAGCCCTAAGTAAATCGGACTTAAGGTACCAGTGGTTCGTGCGAAGGCGGGATTGGAACCACCCGCTCGGCGAGCAAAAAAGTTGGCGTTGCCGAGAACAGGCAGTAGCGGCAGAACGCGTGAAGGAGGAACGCTTGCATGTAGAGCAGGCAAAGCACTACGCCAAACATCTCCCACACGATGAGTGCAAAAAATCTTCGAGCGCACCTCTCGACGCTATGGCTAAAGGGAATCAACAGCCTTAGGCTTCCTGATCGAGAACAGCCAAAGCTCGCGTGTAAGTGGCCTTCGCTTCCTCATGTGAGTTGCCAACCGCGGTTAAGCCCATTCTTCCAAGTTCGCCCAGTGCGCTCATCATGTGGAATACGACGCCTGTCTGTCGCGTTTGACCGAAGTGCAAGCCGTGCCGCACAACGATATCAAAAAGATCGTCCGGCGTCAGAGTACGATAACGCGGCGATTCAACGTGATCGCTCGCAACAAAAAACTTTTGCTGTCCGTTGGGAGCAGTAAAGATTGCCGTCTTCGGATCATATCTACCGTCAGTAAGAAATTGCAGAGTCAAAAAAGGATGAGTCGTCCCGCCTTTTCTCAAATTGATCTCGATGGCGTATGGCTCCCATTTTCCGTTCGAGCGCACCACCACAAAATCCAAAGCGAAGCGTCCGATAACTCCTTCTTTTGCCAGACGACCGGCAACCTTTGCCGCCTCCCTCGTGATCAGCGAAGCATAACCGCTGTCAGCCGGGAAGACGCACCCGAGGTAACTTTGCCCCGATGGACCGCCCAGGAGCTGATCATGCGTAGATAATAATTCAACGGAGCCCAGCGGGGTAATGCGAAGCTGCACGCTTGGGCTCCTAAACTCTTCCCCGGCGATGCGTTCTTCGACAACTCCCTTCCGCTCTTCCAGCTTCTTCATATAGCTATCGTAGGTAATTCCCTTCAGCTCGAACCGCATCGCCCTGAGGCGATCCTGTAAAGCGGCCCGCGCATCCGAGTCCTCAGAAGGTGGGAGTCCGCTTAAATCGACGAGGGCATTGCCCTCGCCGGAGACGCCCTCATTAAGCTTAATCAGAACTTGCTTGATTGAAGGCTTTCTGGCGCGCATTTCCGTGATGGCCTCAATCACATCATCTGCACTCGCGAGATTTTCATGGCCCAGCGGATGCGCGACGCCTT
This sequence comes from Verrucomicrobiota bacterium, assembly GCA_003218815.1. GTDB lineage: Bacteria > Verrucomicrobiota > Verrucomicrobiia > Chthoniobacterales > UBA10450 > Udaeobacter. The sequence goes on along the minus strand of QHON01000125.1, from coordinate 916 downwards.
CTTCCTGGAAGATTTTCCGGCACCCGCTCTTTGTTCCTAAGGAAAAAAACTTTGGATCGGCGCCGTACATTGGAATGCCGAGCCGCAGTGCCAGCTCTTTCTCCATATCGGTTGTGTTGAAAGGAACAAGGTGGGCGCGATCGGGATCCGAGATCAAAGAACGTATTCGCTCGATGAAGCGTGGCCGATCGAGCAGTTTCTGGCTCAGCGGACTCACTGACCCGTCTAGCGGCGAGAGCAAAAAGAGCCGCTGATGCGCATGGCTCGGGATGACGCCGGGCAGTAGATCGAGGTAGTAGTCGATGATACTTGGCAGAATCGCTTGCGACGTAACATAGATTAACCGGGCCCGAGGTTGACGCAGCAGCAGCAAGAGAAAGAGAAAGCGTTCTTCATACGCTTGCATGACCGCGCCCTCGCTAATCGCGTCGATGGATATCGAGGGCACTACAACAATTGTTTGCGGATCCTGATTGAAACGCTCGATCGATTTCCACAGTGGCACCAATTTCTTCTGTAAGTGATCGAATTGATCTTTCGATTCGCTGGCGACCTTTGGTTTAGCCATAAACAAATTGGTCGGCGAAGTTGTTGCTCAAAGTGAAGTTAGTCAAACGAGCGGCCGTAGCTTCGCGCCATAATTCGCCGATTTTTGCGGCTCCTGGTTCCATCCCTGATCTTCAACGCCGGCGTCGCCCAAACGAATATCCACGATGAGTGCGGCCGCCGCCGATGGCACGTTTGCCACCGGCCGTTGATTCCAGTTCAAAGAGCGCTGTGTAAAGATAGGGGAAGTTTTCCAGCTTTAGCCGCGGAATTTTCTGGCCGATAAAATGTTCGATCGCTTGCAAGGCCGGAAGTTCTTCACCGTTCACCAGAGTGAAAGCGTCGCCAACGTTTTGGGCCCGGCCAGTGC
>QHON01000124.1 GCA_003218815.1 Verrucomicrobiota bacterium | reverse complement strand
CCTCGCGCCGTCTTGATGATTTCTTCCGGGTTGAGCTCATGTAGAACGATACACTTCTTGGAAGTTCAATCCCTGGACGATCATTCCAGAGAGCATGGCCTTAGCACAGATTTTCGATCCATTTTCTCTGTTATCGACTTGTTGAGTTTGAGATAGATCGCAGCTCCGCGATTTATATGTGATCATATGAATAAACATATCGCATGACCGAAACAGATTTCCCGGTCCCAGCATGCACGAACGCGCGAACATCCCGTGGTTCGCGTCGGCTGCGCCTGTTACACGACGAGCGAAGAAGTGGAGCGGTTGATTGACGGAATGAAGTCAGTTTGCGACGGCGTTCGGTAGCGTTAAGATTGCCGCACGCGCGGCCCGCTCGCCCAGATCGCGAAGCGCGCGCGATATGACATTTGCGAAGTATTTGGTTGGTTTAGCGCTTAGATTTTGCGGGAATCGGCCCACTTCATCCACTCTTGACCCCTGAATGCATATTCTTGCGTTTCAATCCGGCCTGCACGACGCCTCTGCGGCCGCCTTCGAGGACTATCGCCTCGTTGCGGCGATTGCGGAGGAGCGCCTCCGGCGCGAAAAAGGCTGGGGCAACGACATTCCGTGGCTCGCCATCGATGAGGTTCTGCACATCGCGGGCTGGTCGCGCGGGGACGTTGACGCGATTGCCACCATTCACGGTGTCTTCCCGCTGCACTATTTCCGTTTTTCCCCGATGCGGGAATTCTATTACAAGACGCGGAAGGTGCTGGGACACGAGCGGCTCAAGCGCGATCTCTCGCACATCTGTACCCGTAACCACACATCGGATGCGTCTCGTTTTTTCCGCGCCGACCGGTTCCTTGCCGAGAACGGCTTCCGTCCTGAGACCAAAATATTCTTCGCCAATCATCACGCCGCGCATGCGCTCGCCGCGCTCTTCCACACCGACTGGAACGATGCGCTGATCTACACCGCCGACGGAATTGGCGACAACATCAGCTACTCGGTCCGCACGCTGCGGAAGGATCGCCTCGACGTCGCGTTCGGCGACGACAGCCTGCTGGCCAAGCCGCGCCCCAGCCACGACAGTCTTGCCACCGCCTATGGCTACGCGACGCGGGCTTGCGGCTTTCAGATGTGGCGGCACGAGGGCAAGCTGACCGGGCTATCCGCGCGCGGCGAAGCGACGCTGGCCGAAGCCTTCGCCCAACATTTCCGCATTAGCGACGACGGACTCGTCGTCAGCGACTTCAAAAGCACCCGCGTCATGGGTGAGCAGATTATGGCCCTGTGCAAGGGCCACAGCCGCGAGAACATCGCAGCGTCGATTCAGAAGGTCGCGGAAGATTTCATTCTGCTCTCGGTGCGGCACTGGATCGACCGGACCGACACGCGGCACCTCGCGATTGCAGGCGGGCTGTTCGCCAACGTGCGTATCAACCGCCTTTTGGCGGAAGCGCTACCGATCGATGAGATCTTCATCTTTCCCGCCATGGGCGACGACGGCGTCGCAGTCGGCTCAGGCTTGAATCTCCTGCTGGCGCGTGACGGTCTGGCGACATGGCTCGCCCACCGCCAAAGGCTTGAGAATGTTTACTTCGGCCGCGACTACGACGACGCGATCGACCGCTGCTTCGGCAACGCCCCGAACATGCGCCGGATCGACGGCGATCCGGCAGCGGTGGCGACCGGGTTTTTGTGCTCGGGCAAGGCCGGCGCCATCTATGCCGGCCGGATGGAATACGGCCCCCGCGCGCTAGGCGCCCGCAGCATTCTCGCAAGCCCGGCGCATGCCGATATCAACGACACGCTCAACGCGCGCCTCAACCGTTCGGAGTTCATGCCCTTCGCACCGGTCGTGCTCGAAGAGGACGCCGAGCGCGTTTTCGACATCACTTCCGTGAACCGCTACGCCGCGCGGTTCATGACCATCACCTGCGCGGTCAAGCCCGAGTGGCGCTCGCGCATCCCGGCGGTGGTGCATGTGGACGGCACCGCGCGGCCCCAGATCGTGCGCAACGCCGACAACTCCCTCTATGCTGACATCTTGTGGCGATTTCGTTCGGCCACCGGCCTGCCGGTTCTGGTCAACACCAGTTTCAACGTGCACGAAGAGCCGATTGTCAACCGGCCGGAAGAATGCCTCCAGGCGCTCAACGAAGGACGCGTAGATTTTGTCGTGACCCGAAACGCTGTCTACGCCAAGGGGCCGGCAATGCCTTCGTTATTCTGGGTGCCCGTTTCAGCCAGTTCCGGCGCAGGGTCGGGCGCTGGAATCAGTTTGGGAAAATCGAGCGACCCCAGAAGGCCATCTTTGCCGTAAAGAATTCCGATGTGCGGGCCATAGAACTTGTAGGCTGTGCTTTATTTCGCGCCCAAAGGATTGAAGGATTTCGACATACCTGGCAGAATATTGGTCACCGCATGAACCAACGCCTCACTCGACTGATCGTAGCATTGTCGATTTCAGGATTTTTAATGATGAGCGGCGTCGTCGAAGCCCGTTCGCTCGGCGAGTTATTGAAGGCGCTGGGCAACTCGATCGCGCATCCGCAAAAGAAACCGCCTCCGCAGAGCACGACCCATAAAGACGCTATCAAGCGCGACGCATCCGCCGCTGCCAGTCCGAGTCCAAGCGCGACTCCAACAACGGAACCATTGGTACGAGTTGCCACAGCGGCGCCGGCAGCCAGGGGCGGCAAGCGTGACGCTCCTTACGGAATTCCAGTTCCAAACAAACCAGGCTTTGTCACAAGTCCGTTCGCGCCGAACGGCGGGTACGTTGATGTGCGTGGTTTTGCGAGTGGGACTGAAGTGAAGGATCCTTACACCGACAAAATTTTCCTCACGCCGTAACAATCGCCCAATCCAGTGCCAATGCTTCTGGCACGGAGCAAATCTGATTTCAGAAGAAACTTTATCAGAGACAGGTCGAAAAATGGGGTCAGCATGAATCTATCCATCAACGGACTTCATCACGTTACCGCGATTGCAAGCGATCCGCAGCGGAATCTGGATTTTTACGTCGGGCTTCTCGGGCTGCGTTTCGTGAAACGCACGGTTAACTTCGATGACCCTGGCACTTATCATTTCTATTTCGGGGATGCGCGCGGCACACCAGGAACAATCCTGACATTTTTTTCGTGGCCGGGCGCACGCCGTGGGATTCGCGGTACCGGTCAAATCGAAGCGACTGCTTTCGCCATTCCACCAGGGTCGGTCGAGTACTGGCTGGATCGTTTCAAAGAACACCATGTTCCAGCTGAAAGAACATCGGCGCGTTTCGGGGAAGAAGTTATCCGGTTCGCAGACCCTGACGGGCTCTTGATTGAATTAAGTGCTTCGATTTCCATCGCCGGCGTTGAACCGTGGTCTGATAGCACCGTGCCCGTCGAGCATTCGCTTCGTGGGTTCCATAGTGTTTCAGCCGCGCTGGAGGGCTATGAGCACACCGCTAAGCTACTGACCGACGCCTTTGGGTATCGGTTGATGGAACAATCGGGCAATCGTTTTCGGTTCGCGACATCGGGTGAAAGAGGAATCGGTAGGATTATCGATCTGTTATGCGTGCCCGATGGCTCTGCGGGGCGAGTCGCGGCCGGTTCCGTTCATCACATAGCATTTCGCGCCCACGATGACGAGGAGCAGCGTAACTGGCGGCATCGCCTCGTCGAGCTCGGATTCAACGTCACACCGGTAATTGATCGAACCTACTTTCACTCGATCTACTTTCGCGAGCCAGGTGGTGTGCTGTTTGAGATCGCGACTGATCCGCCGGGCTTCAGTTTGGACGAAAGCGTGGAAGAGTTGGGCAACAATTTGCGTCTTCCGCCG
>QHON01000123.1 GCA_003218815.1 Verrucomicrobiota bacterium | reverse complement strand
GAACGACGATCCGATCGCCAGCCATGACTCCTTCATATCCGGCTTTGGCGACATCTTGTGGCGCCATTAAATTCGCCTTTTGAAACATGCGTGCGCTTAGCATGCCGGATCTTTCGAACAAATCGGTATCGGTTGGCCCCGGACAAAGGGCAGTCGAAGTAACGCCCGTATCTGCCAATTCAGTCGCCAGTGCTTCGGTAAGTGAGAGAACAAACGCCTTCGAGGCATGATAAACAGCCAACGACGGACCAGCCTCGAACCCGGCGACCGACGCCACGTTCAGAACGCGTCCATGTCGACGGGCGATTATCGGCGGCAAGAACAACTTGGTGAGGCGCAAGACTGCTTCGATATTCAGCCGCAACATCGAGATGTCGTGCTCGATCGGAATTTCCCAAAATTTTCCTCTGTGGCTGAATCCGGCATTGTTAACCAGGATATCGACGTAGATGCGCTCGTAAGATAATTCATCAAAGATCTGTTGCGGTGCTTTGGACTTTTCCAGATCTTTCGCGATTATCCTCACTGACACGGCGCCTGCAGTTTTCAGTTCGGAAGCAACCTTCTGGAGCTCTGATTCGACTGGAGCAACAAGCACCAAGGGATGTCCGCGCCTGGCGAATTCCTTCGCCAGATGGAGTCCAATACCGTTGGTCGATCCTGTAATTAGGACGGTTTCTTTGACTGACGCGGTTTCTGTTTTCATGTAAGCTCCAAAACAGGCCCCTCTGGCAGCGCGTCGCTGGAACCGTTCGCCAACGCACTTGAGTCAAGCCGTTCTTGAGTCCCTATTAATTAATCGTTATTCGGAACGGTGGCGGCGGTAATTTTGCCGGCTGGAGGAACGGCAAACGGCGATTCACACTATGCGGTACACTTCCCGCTGGCCCGACATAACCGGGGGTTGAAAAACTGATAGAGGAAGCAGAGCAACGCGCGAGCGAGAAAAACTCATTCTGAGAAGCAGACCGTCAAACTTTCGACAGCGCGGGATTCGCGATAGCCGATAAAAGCGCTCCTCAGACTTCTCGTCGGTGTCCTTCGGCGTCGTACTCGTAGGTTTTGCCGTCTTCCTCGTCCCTGGTGGTCTTATGCGAGCCGTCGCAGAACGGCTGGTTTTTCGATAGACCGCACATACAAATCCAAACGGATTCTTGCTGGGGCTTGATTTCCAAAGGTCGCTGGTCCGATTTAACAACTCTGCGCATGTGGCAAAGCTAACGCGCTCTTCTCGCTTCACAACTTCGCGCGAATGCGGTTAGGCTGCGCCCATGCATCGCACTGCATTTTTCTTGTTCTTGCTTTTGCTTCCATCTCTCACGTTCGCCGTTTCACCGAATCAAGAGCGCGCTGATCGGTTTCTGAAACTCGCTAATGCCGGTTACCAAGCTCTTTATCGCGTAAACAGCGAGGCACAGTGGCAGGCGGTTACAGACGTCACGCCCGAGCATGATGCTGCAGCTGAAGCGACCGGCAAGGCCTACGCTGCGTTTAACGGCAATCCGGCAATCATTACCGAGGCACGGGAACTGCTCACGCATCAGAAAGAATTAAATGAGCTCACGGTTCGGGAATTGAAACAACTTCTCTTAAACGCGGCGGAAGGTCCGATGACAAATCCCGATCTTGTTACCAAACGCGTCCAAGCCGAAACGAAACAAGCGTCGATCCTCAACAGTTTCGAATTCAAACTGAACGGTCAGAAGATCACCGCGAACGACATCGATAATAAGCTCGAGAAGAGCAGTGATCTCACCGAACGCAAAGCGGTTTGGGAAGCGTCAAAAGAAATCGGGCCAAAGCTCAAGCCGAACCTCGTGATCCTGCGTGATCTTCGGAACGGTGTGGCGAAGGAGATGAAGTATCCCGATTACTTTTCGCTCGAAGTCGCGGCTTATAGCATGACGACCGACGAGATGCTCAAGATGCTGGACGATTGGATGGCAACGCTCCGTCCGCTTTATTTGCAGTTGCACACCTGGGCGAAATACAAACTGGCCGAGAAATATCATCAGCCGGTGCCAAAGAAAATCCCGGCGCACTGGATCAATAATCGCTGGAGCCAGGAATGGCCCGACCTGGTCGAGGCCGCTAATATCGACAAATACTTCGAGGGACGTAAGTCGGAATGGATTATCAAAACGGCCGAACAATTCTATACCGGACTTGGATTTTCGCCGTTACCGGAAAGTTTTTGGCAGAAATCGGATCTTTATCCGTTGCCGCCGGATTCGAAACGGAAGAAAAACACGCACGCTTCCTGCTGGCATATCGATCTTGAGAACGAGATTCGTTCGCTCCAAAGCATCGAACCAAATGCGCGCTGGTTCTTCATCGCGCATCACGAACTCGGTCACGGGTATTATTTCAAAGCCTACACCCGTCCGGAGGTTCCTTATCTGTTACGACTGGGCGCGGCGCCCGGATTCCATGAAGGTGTCGGCGAGTTGATTGGGCTTGCCTCGAGCCAGGTACCGTATTTGCAATCGCGAGAAATATTGCCAGCCGACTTTAAACCGGATAAGACCGCGTTCCTTTTGGATGACGCGCTGGCGCGCTCGGTTCCATTCATTTATTTCGCGTGCGGTGTGATGCCGCATTGGGAAGCGGACATTTACGCGAAAAATCTGCCGCCCGATCAATGGAACGCGCGCTGGTGGAAATACGTGGGCGACATGCAAGGGGTCGAGCCGCCGTCACCGCGCGGCGAGGAATTCTGCGATGCAGCGACCAAAACGCACATCAACGATGCTCCCGCTTATTACTATAATTATGCGTTTGCGACCGTGTTTAAGTTTCAGTTGCACGATTACATCGCGCGCAAAATCCTGCATCAACCGCCCCAATCTTGTAATTATGCTGACAACAAAGAAGTCGGTACGTGGCTGAACAACATTTTGAAAAAAGGAGGCACCGAAGATTGGCGGAAAGTTTTAAAGGAAGCGACCGGCGAAGATATCTCCACCCGCGCGATGATGGATTACTTCAAGCCGCTGATGAGCTGGCTTGAAGAACAAAACAAAGGTCGCCAGATCGGCTGGGAGTAGGTGGATCGACCGCTCCGCGGGCGATGCCAAACAAATGCGGCTTTGCCGCCTTGGAACATCGAGCAAGGGACTCCTCGATCTACCTGGCTGTCTATGCTTGAATTATGCGAGTTCTGGTAATCACAGGCGCGGGCGTCTCCGCCGAAAGCGGAATCCCGACATTTCGTGGGAAGGACGGCTACTGGCGAAATCTCGATCCGGCCAAACTGGCAACGCCGACCGCATTCCAGAACGATCCAAAATTAGTGTGGGAATGGTATCGCGAACGGCGTGAGCGTATTCGCAAGAGCGAACCGAACCCGGCGCATCAGGCGATTGTGAAGTTGGCGGCGTATGCACGGGAGTTTCTGCTCGTTACGCAAAACGTGGATGACCTGCACGCGCGAGCCGAGTGGGAAGGGAACACGCTGGCCAGAGAAAAGATTGTCCAGATTCATGGCGACATCTTCATCACCCGTTGTTCTTACTGTGACCTCAGTAGTCGCAACGAGCGCGATAAAGAGGTGGGCGGGCTGCCGAGATGTCCCGAGTGCGACGGGCTCATGCGACCGGGCGTGGTTTGGTTTGGCGAACAATTGCCTCTCGGGGAAATTCAACGCGTCGAAAATTTCCTGGATGAAAACGCTTGTGATTTTGCGCTTGTCATCGGTACAACTGCCACGTTTGGGTACATCATCGATTGGGCGTTGCGCGCCATCGCCAGCAACGGCGAACTAGTCGAAGTGAACCCGGAGGAAACATCTTTATCGCGATTTGCAACGCACCTGATTCGTGAGCGGGCAGCAGTCGCGTTGCCGCGATTGGTCGATCAAATCTTCGCGCAGCCGCCGAAATTGTAGGGCAATCGCACCGGTTGCCAATTGCTGGTAGGGCGCGACCGCCGGGCGCGCCGAACGCAGGTTTCGTTTAGGTCATCTGTTCTTCAACTCGCGAAATATGCGACGACGTTTGGTTTGAAATAGAAAATACCAAACAGATGTGCCACCAAAAATTGAAGCGTTGATAATCGCGCGCCACATGATCGGCGATGAATCAGGCTACATCCCGGCGATTGCGTGTAGGTAACGTTCGGCGGAGCGCGCGACGGCGGCCTTTGCGTCGGATAAGACGTTCGCTTTCCACCAGCCGCCGTAGATTTGGTCGAACGGAAACGGTTCGATCGTTTCGACAATGCGATAGATCGCTTTGGCCCCGAGCGGAATCAGGTTCGGGTAACTTCGCATGAAGCTGACGTAACGGCGGTCTTGCACCACGGTAACGATGTCGCCGGTAAGCAATCCGCCTTTTCCGCTCGCGCCAGCGGGCCAGTGCAAAACCGTGCCCCCTTCGAAATGCCCGCCACAATTGATCAGCGTGAGCCCGTCCCAAAGCGGGCAGGTTGTTCCTTCCCAGAATTGAATCCGCGGACTTTGGCGCATTACCCAATCGCGGTCGGCAGCATGCAAAAAGATTTGCGCGTCAAAATGTTCGGCCCATTCGACCATCGACGAATAAAAATGCGGATGCGAAATCGCGATGGCGCGGATACCACCGCGGGCTTTCACTTCAGCGATGGTTTTCTCGTCCAGCAATGAAATGCAATCCCAGAGCAAATTTCCTCCGGGTGATTGCAAGAGCAATGCGCGTTGACCGATGGCGAACTCCGGTTCGGTCCCGATCCCGAGAAGTTGCGCCGCTTCGTCTTCCAAGCGGTTGTGATGATCGGCGGCTAGGCGTTCGAGCGTCTTCCACTGCTGACCGCCGTAATGAACGAATTGCCGTTCGTCTTTGCAAATCGTGCAGCGCGCAGGCGGGTCGACAGTCGCATCGAACTGCGTTCCACATTGGATGCAGATGAAATTTTCCATCGTGGTCAGCTTATCTCAGTGTGTGAGGTGGATCGAGCGCTCCGTCGCTCGATGGCAGATAACGTGTGGTTTGCCGCATGAACATTGGCAACGCGCAAGGGACTGCGCGTTCCACCTGTGTCTCAACGTCAGGGGGAAACTGTTATGCTGCCAAGCGCCGCCGCAATCGTAGTGAAAACCTAATTATTTTTTTGCTAGCGCCGGATGACATCGCGAACAAAACTAATCACATGAAGAATTACACTAAGGTGCTGTTTTCGATTCTGGCGGCGGTGATTTGCACGGCAACTTTTGCCGCCGACAAGCCGACTTGCAAACAGACTGGCAAGAACTGTCCGATGAACGACAACAAGGAATGCAATTGCGGGAAGAATTGCGACTGTTAAGGGTGAGGGGCGTCTCGCTCAATCCTGATCATTCGACGCGCCCGGCGTGATTGTTTGGCATCGCCCGCGGAGCGGCCGATTCACCGTGCAACAAATAGCTCAGTCGCGATGGCGAATGCTTCCTGCACCGCTGATATGTTTCTCGATAGTTTTCGGATTGCCTGAGTATGAAACTTTGCCAGCGCCGGTGATTGCCACCTTCAGTGTCTCGCTGACGGCAATTTCGGCGTCAGCCGCGCCGGTGGTAGAGATTTCAGTGGTCTTCGTTTGCAGACCACCTGCATGTAACTCACTCGCGCCGGTCATATCGGCGAGGAGCTCATCAATATTTCCATCGAGTTCGACCTCTGCTGCGCCGGTCGATTCCAGAGCGAATCTCGCGCCGGAGAGTTGATTCCCGGTGAGTTTTACCGCGCCGCTAGTCTTCGCGCCGGTACGGATGGGACTTGAGATGACGACTTTGATCCCGTGCGTCGGCCAAATCTGCTCGCGCGTATGCAAGTGAAGTGTTTCGCCAGAAATCTGGTGGTTGTCGATGTAGCGAAGAAGGTTTTCATCCGTCGTGATACTGAGAGCAGGCGCGCCACTTTTCCATTCGATTCGGAACGCACCGCTGGCGTCAATGTTAGTAAAGGCGCCGATCGTGCGTTCATCTGTCTTGATATGGCCGTTGCCTCGAATCCCGACCCAGTTGCATCCGGCGACCAAAGCAATGCATGCGGCAAGAAATACGATCGTGATCTTCTTCATGGGAAATCTGCCTCCTGTTAATACGATGCGGCAGCGCCCGGCTCCGGATTCAAGAATTTGCGGCTTACTTCACAATCTTCAGCTTCACCGTGTCCACCAGGACATCGTCAACGTAGAACTCTGCGCGATAATCGCCCGGCACCCAGCCATCGTCAGGCCGTGACAGGACAAATCCTCCGCCAGAGGTTGGACCTTCTGCAATGGTGGAAGCTTCGTCCGCTCCGTAATCCTTGGGAGCATCCTCGCCGATGTTCTCGGCGATCCAGTCCACGCGCACCTTTGCGCCGTTCCGCAGGCGATGTCCTTTCCAACGCGCGTAAATCTGAGGTGTGTCCGATGAAAACGTTGTAGCCGCCTTACCGAAGCGCTCCTTGGAAAGACTCACGGAAATTTGTTTCGGACCGCCATCCGATTTGACCTCTGGTCTGTCCACAACTTTGGGCCGCTCCACCAGCTCGAGGGAAATGCGCTCAAGCAAATCGCCGTTCGCGCTCCGCATTGTTGTGACGTCTTTGACGATTCCGGTCCCGGCCACGAACCAGCGGTCAATCGTCATCCGGCTGGGTGAGGTTTGTTCGCCATGAATGCGGGACGCGTGAAATTCTCCAGCGGGCACCTCAACGTCTTGTTCTCCGGTCACATCGTAATGCTGACGTACTTTCATCTCCCCCACCTGGCCATTGAAATTCCAGTTCACCCCCGGCCTTAGTGGCGCGGCGATCATTGTTTGCGGCGGATCAAGCTTGATGAGTCCGCCGTCCAAATTAATGCGTGCCACACAAATGATGCCCTGTTTGCCTACCGAAAGCAGGTCTGTGTTTGTCACGACGCCGGCGCGATGCATTTCAAACTTGAAAAGCTCTTCCCCGTCGACGTTTTCGATACCAGCAATGCGGTACAACACCGACCGGCGAATTTTCCCATCAGCGTCTGTTTTTAAATCAGGGACGCGGAGTCCTTTGCCGACTTCTTGTATCATGTTGTATCGCCAACTCATTCCCGGCGCCGTTGGAATCAATTCCTCGGCGGAGACGAGAGCAAGAGGAGCTGAGGCAAGCAGAAGTCCGAGAATTTTTATTTTACGCTTGGGCAAGTTCGAAAATTTTCGCAGGGTCAGTGGGCATCTCATTGTGATGCAAATTCGAACACGAGATGGCAAATTTCGTTCAATCGCCCTGTGATCAAGCCGTCATTCGTGCGGGGGCTACTGCCGTGCCCTGCGCGAAATCTTCCGCTCCGTGGATTCTCGCAGCAACGATCCTCGGATCGAGCATGGCGTTTATCGATGGCACAGTCGTCAACGTAGCCCTGCCAGCGTTGCAATGGAGCCTGAAGGCGACTGTGGTCGATGTCCAATGGGTTGTTGAGGCCTACTCGCTGCTGCTCGCTTCGTTCCTGCTCGTGGGCGGTTCGCTAGGGGATCACTATGGGCGGCGCCGCATCTTTATCAGGGGTGTCGTGCTTTTTTCTGTCGCATCCCTGTGGTGCGGCCTTGCAACCAGCATTGGCCAACTGATCCTGGCACGCGCCGTTCAAGGCGCCGGTGGCGCGCTACTCGTGCCCGGAAGTCTCGCCATCATTAGCGCATCATTCACTGGTCAAGATCGCGGACACGCCATCGGCGTTTGGTCTGGCTTCACCGCCATCACGGCGGCGATCGGTCCCGTCCTTGGAGGATGGTTGATCGAGCGAATTTCGTGGCGCGCAGTCTTTTTTATTAATCTGCCGCTCGGGTTAATCGTGCTCTTCATTTCTTTCTGCTGCGTGCCGGAAAGTCGGGACAAGAGCGGTGATAAGCGACTCGATTGGCTGGGCGCGGCGCTGGCAACAATCGGGCTTACTTTTCTTGTCTACGGCTTGATCGAATCTTCGCGGTTGGGCTTCAGCGACCCGGCGGTGCTGACGGCGCTGATTACCGGGAGCGCCTTTTTAGTCCTGTTTGTCTATTGGGAAGGACGTGCGCGAAATCCAATGTTGCCGCTTGCGTTGTTTCGTTCACAAGATTTCACGGGCGCTAATTTGCTGACGCTCTTTCTTTATAGCGCGCTTGGCGGAACGCTCTTTTTTCTGCCGTTGAATTTGATCCAGGTTCAAGGTTACACCGCCACGGCTGCGGGAGCCGCCTTGCTCCCATTCATTTTGATCATGTTTTTTCTCTCTCGT